>JAHRVJ010000366.1 GCA_019090765.1 Ilumatobacteraceae bacterium | reverse complement strand
GGCGCCGTCGAGGACCACCTGGTGCGGCTCGAACGTGTGCGCCGCGCGGCTGATGAGGTGGGGCGCCACGTTGCTGTGATGGCCGATCTCCCTGGCCCGAAAATCCGCGCTGGCGAGTTTCCCGTCGGTGGAATCAGGCTCGAGGCCGGGACCACTGTTGAATTGCGTCCCGGGGATGGAGCGAGCGGAACCAATCTGATTACGGTGCCGTATCCGACGCTTTTGACCGATTTGCATGTCGGGAGCCGGGTGCAACTAGGCGACGGAGCAATCTCGCTGGCGATCGAGTCAATCGACGACAGTTCGGCCGCTGCGCGCGTAGCGACTGGCGGCCACGTGAGCGGGCAGCCCGGGGTCCATCTGTCGGCCGACACATTGCGGCTGATGACTCCCACTGAAGAAGATCTCGCGCTTGCCGAAATCGTGGCAAGCGAGGGAGTCGACTTCATCGCAGTGTCGTTCGTGCGGCGCGGTGGAGACCTCGATCAAGTGCGTGACGTCGTAGGCCGGCGAGCGCAGCTGATCGCCAAGATCGAAACACAATCCTCCGTTGAACATCTCGACGAGATTGTGGCCGCGGCTGATGCTGTGATGGTGGCGCGCGGCGACCTCGGAATAGATTGCCCGATCGAAGACGTCCCCCACCTACAGAAACAGATCGTGCGGCACTGTGTTGAGGCGGGCGTGCCGGTGATCACCGCGACGCAGATGCTTGAGTCGATGATCAGCGCGCCGTCACCGACTCGGGCCGAGGTGAGCGATATCGCGAACGCCGTATTCGATGGGAGCGACGCGATCATGCTTTCCGGCGAAACTGCTATTGGTCACGACCCGGTAGGCGTGGTCGAAACAATGGCGAAGATCGCTATTCGAGCCGAGTCCGAGGCGGACTATGCGCACTGGGCGGTGCGCCTGGGGCGCCTCCAGTCAAGAGGCGACTCGCTCGCGACCCGACACATTGATTCCACGACCGCTGCCATTACTCACGCGGCATCGCAGGCGGCGACCGATTTTGACGTCAAAGCGATCCTCTGTTGCACCAATAGCGGTCGGACAGCGCGGGCGATGGCTCGATTCCGCCCGACGACGACACTGTTGGCGGTGTCGCCGCACTTGGAAACGCTGAGATCGATGTCGTTGAGCTGGGGTGTTGAGCCGTTGCTGGTTGAACCGCATGATTCGACAGACGAAATGATCAGCTCGGTGGTTGAGGCTGTGCGGTGCACCGGTTTGGCTGCCCGCGGCGACACGGTGTTCGTCCTGGCCGGAGTGGCGGGACGCGATCGAGTCCCCGGACACTCAGGCCCGGCGACCAACGCACTAAGGATCGTTCGCGTTGAGTGAGTGCGCAACACTGTGTAAGGGCTAGTCCAGCTATGAGACCTACCGCGGCTGAGCACATCTGGTCGAAGTCGGCCGGCGACCCCGCGCATCCACTTGTGATTCTCGTGCACGGGACAATGGACCGGTCGGCGGGCATGATTCGTCTCAGTCGTTGTCTCGATCACGAGTTTCGCGTTCTTCGTTACGACCGGCGGGGGTACGCAAAGTCGCGAGGCCTCGGGCCTCCATATCAAGTTTCCGACCAAGTCGATGATCTGGCAGAACTCATCAGCGCAGAGCCGCGCCACCAGCGGGCCGCTCTGGTGTTTGGCCATAGTTTTGGGGGCAACGTGGCCTTGGCGCTCGCTGGCCGTCATCCCGATCTGGTCGACAAGGTTGCGGTGTACGAGGCGCCGTTGCCGTGGATCGATGGTTGGCGCGGAAGGTCGGGCCGCGATCGTTCGTCGCGTAGCGTCGACCCCGGTGATGCCGCGGAGGCATTCATGCGGCGGCTGATTGGTGCCTCGGCGTGGGAATCGCTTTCCGAGTCCAAGCGGGCCGACCGTCGCGCAGAGGGTTCGGCGATGATCGCCGAACTTGCCGATCTCAGTTCCGGCCCACCATGGTCACGCGAGCGGATCCAGGCTCCGATCTTGGCGATGTACGGGAGTGCCGGCAGGCTGTATCACCAAGAGGCGATGCAGCATCTAACAGGCATGCTCGACAACTGTTGCTCTGTCAGCATCCAAGATGCCACTCACGCGGGCCCGCATAGTCACGCCAACCTGGTAGCAGACCGCTTAGCGGCCTTTGTTGGCGACTCGCGTGGCTCGGATGAGTAGCGGTTAAGTTTCGTCTGATCCGGGACGCGGATCGGAGATCGTGATTGTTGTCCCGAAGAACGAGCACTCCGTGTCGGCAATGGTGACGTCAGTACCGGCAAGTTCGAAGTTGCCTTGAACCTTGTCAGCGCAATCCTGGAGCGAACTGCGTTGTGACCAAACGGCGAAGGCCAGCAGCGCCAATAGGCCAGCCACGAGCAACTTCGACATGATTGACTTCATTATCCAAAAGGAGAAGATCGCCCCGCCAACGAGCACGACGGCCGCGAGGATAGCGATGGTCTTTGCTTCGTCGAGAGTGAGTGCGAGCACGCCAGCACAATAGAGGCTGGGTGGCAGTTCCGGGCGACAACCCCTCTCTTGTGTTTCCTCGCGGTACGGCCCACTGTTGGCTACGATCTGGGCGGTGAGCGAACAGTCGATCAGTATGTCATCGGGGCTCCCGACGACGGTCCTCCCCGCGCCGACGGCGCCTGAAGCAGAGCAGCTCCAAGCTGCAAGAGCGCTTCCCGTAGTTGAACGTCGCGCTGCGGTTGCCGCGGTTGCTGCAACGTTTCCCCGATTTCTCGACTGTTGGGCCGACCTCGGCGACCTCGGCCGAGACACGATCGAACGGTACGCCGCCTATCGCGTCGGCTACCACCGGGGCCTTGACGCGCTCCGCGCGAATGGCTGGCGTGGAAGTGGGTACGTTCGGTGGGCCGAGCCCACCAATCACGGCTTCCTGCGCTCGCTGCGGGGGCTGGCGTTGATGGCCAACGAGATTGGTGAAGCCGACGAGGCCGAGCGTTGCCAGACCTTTCTGTTGCAACTCGACCCCAGCGGAACTCCGGTGAGTTGATGTCGGCGATCGGTGGCGGGGTCGAGGCGGTGACAGCGGTCGACCACCAACTGAACTTGGCGGGCGCGGTCCTGACTGGAGGCGCGAGTCGACGGATGGGCGAAACTAAGGCGCTGATCGAGATCGATGGCGTACCGATGGCGTCGCTGGTTGCGCAAGCAGTACATGAGGCCGGCGGTGACCCGGTTGTCGCAGTCGGTGGTAACGGCGACCAGTTGGCCTCGTTGGCCATGACTGTCATTGCAGATGGCCACGCGGGCGAGGGGCCACTGGCTGGAGTAATCTCAGCACTCACACACTTCGCTCAGGTCGCAGACCACGTATTGATTGTCGCCTGCGATCTACCTGACCTGGCCGGTGACGACTTACTGCCGTTGGTGGCTGAGACGAATCGAAGGCGAGACCTCGATGTAGTTGTTGCCCGAACCGATCAGATCGAGCCGGCCTGCGCTGTCTGGAGGACTGGTTCGCTCGATCAGTTGCTGTTGATGTTCGCAGACGGCGAGCGAGCGTTGCACGCCGCAATCGGTCAGCTACGCGCAGCGACGGTCCCGGTCGGAGCGAGCGCAATGCGCAATATCAACAGCCCTGTCGACCTCGATCGGTAGCCTGCGCCCCGTGGCAATCGAAGAAATCTCTGTTCAAGACCTCGTGGCACTAGGTGCTGCGGCTCAAATCGTTGACGTGCGCGAGTTTGATGAATGGACCACCGGTCATATCGAACATGCCGTCCATGTCCCGCTTGGCGCTGTACCTGAAAGACTCGCGGAGTTTCAAGGGTCCCCTTGCTATGTGATCTGTAGGTCGGGTGGGCGCAGCACGGCTGCCTGCGAATTGGCTGCTGGTCAGGGCCACGATGTGGTCAACGTCGCAGGCGGGATGCTGGCCTGGATCGAAGCCGGATTCGATTTCGCTGGGCCGGCTGCCAATGGGTGATCGCCGTCGGGAGCTACGAGTTCCGGGTCCGATCGATTATCGGTGGATCGACGAGCAGGATGACCTTGAAGATGTCGTTGAAGAGTTGCTCGGTCAGCCCCGCTACGCGCTCGACACCGAGTTCCACCGGGAACGCACCTACTATCCGAAACTTGCACTGGTTCAAGTCGCATGGTCAACTGACAGCGGTCAAGAGTTGGTGCTAATCGACTCGCTCGCGGTCGATGTGAAGGCCTTCGGACCGTTGTTTGCCTCCGAATCAGTGTGCGTTATTCATGCTGCCCAACAGGACCTTGATGTTCTAACCCACGCTGTCGGGTCTGTGCCGATGCGAATGTTTGACACCCAACTCGCTGCTGGGTTTGTTGGCTACGGGACCCCCTCACTGGTGTCGCTCCTGCAGGGCGAAGTTGGTGTGACGCCAGCCAAGGGCGACCGTCTTACCGATTGGCTGCGGCGTCCGTTGACCGACAATCAGCGCCAGTACGCGGCCGTCGACGTGGAATACCTCCTTGAACTACACGACCTGCTGATGACCCAACTCGAGTCTGCTGGTCGTCTTGCATGGGCCGAGCAGGCGTGCGAGGAACTACGTACGCGACCAGTGAGCGGCTCGGCGCCCGATAATGCCTGGCTTCGACTCAAAGATGCCCGCTCGTTACGCCCCGGCGCCAGGGCAGTCGCTCGTTCTTT
>JAHRVJ010000365.1 GCA_019090765.1 Ilumatobacteraceae bacterium | reverse complement strand
TTTGGCGCGAAATCAAATGGGACAACACCGACCTTGACTACTTCGCACAGGATGTAACACTGGCCGTGATCGATCGTCTTCGACGGATCATTGCTCGGCGCGACTTTGGAGACGATGCTGTCGACGCGCTGGTGCTGATGGCCCTGATCGAACGGGTCCCCCACAACACCCAGACGCTCGAATACTCCAGCCAGGTCGCGGCGCTTGAGGCGTCGGTATTCATTATCCAGCGCGCACTATTCGGCCGCTAGCACTCGCTGAGCACCCGACCTGGCAAACCACGGCCCACCGCGACCAGCAGCGCGCCTCGCTTGGGAGTATGTCCTTGCCATCTAACACCTCCGTCAGTTACGGTTCACGTATGGGGAACGCCAAGACGGGACCAAGTCGGGCAGAACTGTGAACCCCGCGCCACCTCGCAGGCCGCTGCTACTCGACGCAGACCAGCACTACTACGAACCGCGTGACGCGTTCACCCGATTCAACGATGACCCCGACGCGGGAATGATCGAGGTGGTTCAGGTCGACGAGCGCGAACAGATCCAAATCGGCGGCGTCAAACACGAATACCCGCCCACCTTCGAGTCGGTGGCTCCACCAGGGTCAATCCTCAAGTTGCTCGAATCACCAAAGGGGCGCGGTAACGACAACCCGATCGTTGAGCGCATCAGGCCCGAATACCAAGATCGCGCCAGCCGAATCGCAGCTCTAGATTCACAAGGGGTAGACGCCACGCTCTTGCTTCCGACACTGGCCGTCACGGTCGAGCACCCAATGCGTCACAACCCTCGCCGGACCTACGCGAACCTGCGGGCGTTCAACCAGTGGATCGAGGCCGAATGGGGATTCGATCAGGATGGACGCCTCTATGCGCTGCCGATGCTGAGCCTCGTCGACCCTGATAAGGCGGTGCGCGAACTCGAACGAGTAATCGACGCGGGAGCGAAGGGTGTTCACCTGCTCGCCGGACCCGCGAACGGGTGCGGTCCGGGCGACCCGATCCACGATACGTTCTGGTCGCTGATCAACGACACTCAAACCCTCGTCGGCTTTCATGGCGCCGACGGCGGCTACACCGGCCTGATCGGCGAGGCATGGGGCGAGCCGTACCCGGTGCGGGTCCACCACATGAGCGCTTGGGCTCGAGCGTTTTGCTTCATCGACGCACCAATCATGCACACCTTGGGCTCGCTCGTGTTCTCGAACCTGTTCGGACGATTCCCGAACGTCCGCATCCTCTCGCTAGAACATGGCTCGGCCTGGCTGCCATACCTCCTCGACCGGATCGACAAAGTGCAGTCGAAGTTGACTACCCGCACCCCGTGGCCCCGCGACCCGCTGACTGACAAGGCAAGCGACGTCTTCCGCGAACACATTTGGATCAGCCCGTACCCCGAAGACGACATGGCCGAAGTGCTCGAAACGATGCCGGCGTCGCGCGTGCTCTTCGGATCCGACTGGCCTCACCCCGAAGGGCTGGCCGACCCGTTGACCTTCGCCGACCGGCTGCCTGCCATACCAGAGAACGAACGAAATCAGATTATGGGAGGCAACCTCGCCACACTGCTCGGCCGCGACCCTGAAGTAGCCGCGCACTAACCCAGAAGCAGCCCCCTCCCCCAGAAGAACAGGGGACAGACAATCACAGGAGTAGACAATGACGCTATTCGACGCAGACAACCACTATTGGGAATCGACCGACTGCTTCACGCGACATATTCCCGAGTCGCAGCTGGACGATGCCATTCGAGTCGTCAACGTGGAAGATGCCGATCAAGATGCCGGTGACAGTGCCGATCAAGGTGCCGGTGTTATCTATGTCGGCGACCGGCAGTTCACGTTCCTGGCCGACTCGTTCAGTGAAAACGTCGGCAAGCCAGGCGCCCTACGCGAGATGCTCCGCAACCTGAAGTCGGGGATGTCAATCGAGGAGAACACCGCGCTGACCAAACGATCCACCCCGGCGTTCCGCGGGCGCGACGCCCGCCTGGCATTGATGGACGAGCAGGGCCTCGACTCGGTGCTGATGTTCCCCAGCCTCGGAGTATGCGTTGAACACTTCATGCGCGACGACCCCCACCGCACCTACTTGAACGTCCAGTCGTTCAATCGTTGGATATATGAAGACTGGGGTTTCGGTGCCGACGGTCGCATCTACGGGGTGCCCGTAATGTCACTACTCGACCTCGACCAGGCCATCACCGAACTCGAATGGCTGATCGACCACGGGGCAAAAGCCATCCACCTACGCCCTGGCCCACAAGCCGGGAAGTGCCCCGCCGACCCGATCTTCGATCCGTTCTGGCAGCGCGTAAACGAGGCCGAACTGCTGCTCACCTTCCATATCAGCGAGTCAGGTTTCAACGAGACCTACTCCGCGCAATGGGGAGAAAACCCGAATCCGCCCTCACGGGAGATGTCGGCATTCCAGTGGACCTCCTTCTACGGCGATCTGCCGATCATGCAGACGCTTTCAGGAATGATCTTCTACAACTTCTTCACCAGGTTCCCGAAGGTCAATGTCGTCTCTGTTGAGAACGGGTCGCTATGGGTGCCGTACTTGATGGCGTCGATGGACAAGATGAAAGGGATGGGCCGCAACGGGCCCTGGCCCGGAGGTCGCCTCAAAGGTCGGCCGAGCGAGGTGTTCAAGGAGCATGTCTTCGTCTCGCCCTATCACGAGGAAGATGTCGCCGCGCTCGCCGAACTGATCGGCGCCGGCCAAGTGCTCTTCGGGTCGGACTATCCGCACCCTGAAGGGCTGGCCGAGCCGGCAGCCTTCCGCGAGAGCTTGAGCGGAATAAGCGAGCCCGACCAGAGCCTCATCATGGGTGACACTTTGGCAACCCTGATCGGCTAGCCGGGCGCACGGAGCCTCCAGCTGAGCGGGCTGCAAGCCAGCGTGCTGCACCCGATCGGCTGCGGGTGACACCGCCCGCGTCGAACCCCACCGTTTGTGTCCGGATTTCGGGCCGCATCTGGCAGAAAACTACACACAAACGGGAAGGCAGGGGGTTAGCTGTTGCGGGCGCGGTCGCTTTTGCGGGTTCTTGGGAGGCCGAGGCCGTGTTCGGCGATGATGCCGCGTTGGATCTCGCTGGTCCCTCCGTAAATCGTTGTGACTACGGCGTGACGCATGGCGTGCTCAACCCAGCCTGCCGACGGCGCATCGTCTTCGCCATGTTGAAGCACCCCTTCGGGGCCGAGCATGTCGACCAAGTCTTCGCAGATCGCTAAGAACTTTTCCGACGAGAACAGCTTCGACATCGACCCTTCCACGCCCGGCAGCTCTCCACGATTAAACAGGTCGGCGCTTCGCAACCCGAGGAGGGCGCCAGCGTTGTTCAACATATTGGCCCGCGCCAATCGTTCACGAACCAGCGGATCCTCAATCCATGGCCGTCCGTTGGGCGCCAAATTCTCCTTCGCCCACTCCTCGACGAGACGAACGAGTCGCACCGATTGGCCCATCATCGAGCCGCCGCGTTCGAAAGTCAAGGCAACACGCATGACGCCCCAGCCGGCATCGACATCGCCAACGCGTAGAGCGTCGGGAACCTTGACATCGTTGTAGAAAGTGATGTTGGTCCGTTCGCCACCCATCGTGTGTACGGGCTGGATCTCGATGCCTTCGGCGTCCATCGGCACCAGGAACATCGTGAGGCCCTTATGTTTGGGAACGTCGTGATTGGTGCGGGTCAACATGAACACGTAGTCGGCCTCGTGGGCCAACGTGGTGAACATCTTCTGCCCGTTGATCACCCACTCGTCACCATCACGATCAGCTCGGGTGGCAGCGGCCGCGGCATCCGAGCCCGAGTCGGGTTCGCTGTAACCGAGGCAGATCAGGATCTCGCCGTTGAGACCCCGCGGAATGATGTCGGCCTGCTGTTCGGGTGTACCAACGTGGCGCAACGTGCTACAGATCATCAGCGTCACGCTTGAGCCGTCGGTCGGCGCGTGGCGAAGATTCAACTGGTCCGAGAGCGCCGCCATCTCGAAAGGATCGCGCTCTTGACCACCGAACTCTTTCGGCCAGGCGGCCCGCGTGTACCCCGCGTCAGCCATCGCCTTGTAGAAACCCCAGTTGTGCACGGTGCCCGTTTCGTGAGCCTCCATCACAACCTCCTCGGTGAGGTGTTCATCGAGGAAGTCCGCCACCTCCTTGGCGAACTCGTCGCTCTTTTCTCCCATTCTGAAGTCCATGATCAGGCAGCTCCCACAGGACCGTAGAGGGCATCGGCGACGCGTGCCAACTCGCGGCGAGGGTCGTCCCAGATAATCGACCAAGCCTTGGCGCGCCGGTAATAGAGCTGGATGTCGTATTCGAGCATGAACCCGTATCCCCCATGGAAGTGCAGGCTGTCGCCAGCGGTTCGTTGCGCGCCTTCGGATGCGAAGATGAACCCTTGGCTGACCAGAGCGACGGCGTCAGGCTCGCCTTCGTCGACCGACCACGCGGCCTTGCGGGCCAGTAGCCCAGCGGCATCGAGTGCAGTCGCGTCATCGGCAAAGCGGTGTTGAACACTTTGAAAGCTGCCAATAGGGACACCAAACTGGTGACGCTCCATCACGTACTGCAAACCGATGCGTAGTGCTTCTCGACCCAGCCCAACAAGTGCCGAAGCGGTAAGTGCCTTCCACTCAAGCAACGCCGTTGCGTAAAGCTGCTGGGCCTCGTTACCCACTGCGAGCACTTGGCGGGCAGACAAGGTGAGGTCAACATTGGCAACCGGACCCGACCCCAAATTCTTCACTGCTGTGGGCCGGTTGCTAGCCCCCTGAGAAACCGCGACCAACTCGTCACCGTCGAGCGCAATCACGATGTCGGCAACAGCAGCGGCGGGAACCAGGCGCGCCGAGCGGTCGACGGCGGGACGCAATGCGATCGTGGCGGTACTGCCATCGACGACACTCGCCAGTAGCTCCGAGCCCGATGAGCCAACTGCGGCCAGCAAGCGCGCGGCGACAACAGCCTCAACGAACGGTACCGGAGCGATCGATGACCCGTAGACCTCAGCGACCAACGCCAAATCGAGCAGGCCAAGACCTCCGCCACCAGCATCAGCGGGAACCCCCATCGACACCATGCCCATCTCGATCAGCTTTGCCCAAAGCTCATCGTGGTGACCGAGCGGCTCGGCTTCGCGAACGAATTCGCCGTCACACTCCTTGGCGAAGAACGAAGCAAAAAGCTCCGTGATCGTCTGTTGATCTTCGGTAAGCGATAGATCCATTTTCGAATCAGCAGCAATCAGTCAGGAAGTACGCGGGAAGTTGAAGAGTTTCCGTGCGTTGCCTTCGGCAACCTTGGCCGCAGTGGCATCGGGAAGGTGCGCCAAAGACTCAGCGAGCAGCTTGCGGGCATGCGGCCAGTTGCAGTCGGAGTGCGGGTAGTCGCCTTCGAACATCACGTTGTCTTCGCCGATCAGATCGAGGTTCGCCAGGCCCGCGTCGTCGGCAATAAAGCACCCGTAAAGATGCTTACGAAACAACTCAGACGGCTTGGTCGAATTTTCCATCCCCGTGTACCAACGGTGACGTTCCCACGTGTAGTCGCAGCGTTCGAGAATGTACGGAATCCAACCGATTCCGCCCTCGGAGAGGGCCACCTTCAGCTTCGGGAACTTGGTGAAGACCTGGGAGTTCACCAGATCGACCGTGGCCATCTGCGAGTTGAGCCCGTACAAGGCAATCGCCGTTGTGAACGGAGCCTCCGCGGCCACCGTTGGCGCACCGCCGCTGCCGAAGTGAACCGACATCGGCACCTCGGCGTCGTTGAGCACCGCGAGCAGCGGATCCCAATGATCGGTGTGATACGACGGCAGACCAATGGCGTGAGGAGCTTCAGTCAGAGAAATCGTTCTTGCTCCGCGGTCGATGATTCGCTTGGCTTCCGCAGTGGCCTTTTCGATATCCCACAGCGGCACGATCGCCAGCGGAATTTGGCGGCCCGGCATTTCGCCAGCCCACTCGTCAATCATCCAGTCGTTCCAAGCGCTGATGCAAGCTGCAGCCAGATCCTTATCTTTGGCTGCCATGAATCGGCTGCCGCAAAACCCGGGGAAACTTGGGAAGCAGAGCTGGGCATGGATCCCGTCGGCATCCATATCTTTCAAGCGCTCCGCGGGCACGTAACAGCCCTCGCGCATGTCGTCGAAAGTCAGCGGCTCAAGACCGATGTCTTCGAATTTCTTGCCCGCAACCGCGTTGAGACCAACGGCGTAACTGACCTCACCTTCGAAAGTCCACGCGTCGCGGCCCTCGGCATCACGGGAATTGAAGGGGCCCGCCTCCTTGTACTTCTCTGGCAGCCGGTCGCGCCAAACATTTGGATGTTCAACGACATGATCGTCAACAGAGATCACCTGTACATCGTCGGTCAGCATTTCCTACTCACTTCCACAGACCGCCAGCGCGGTCTCTAACATCGGTGTCACTTACGCCCATTTTCTAGCACACCCTCTCGCCGCCCGCACCTTCGAGAATCTCTAACTAGAAGCAGCGTCGACGCGCGGCGCGAGTAGCGATTCGACATCACCGACCGACCGAAACAAGTCGTTGAGGTGAGTACAGGTGGAAACACCCCGGAACTCTTTACGCACATGGTGGCTGATCTCGCTCAGTGAGAGGCCCACCAAGCGACCAGCGCTCGCCGCGGCTGTAGGGCAATCGGGGAACGGCAAGACCCTCGGGGTCGCAATGCACTCCGAAAGCGGGCCACGGTTGGGCTCGATTCGCCCAGCTACTTCGTACTCGTGCAAGACCGTCTTGTGGTCGTCTACCGAACAGTGGGAGTCACGAAACCACGCCCACAGCGCTACGTCGTGACCGCTGATATCGGTGGGATCGCCAACCGCCAGATCGATGATCCGGCTGCGACGCATCACGCCGCGACCGAGGGGAAGCATCTCGTGCCAGGCCAAGGGATCATCGGGGCCCTCATCCTCGGGCACGCTCGGAGCGACCAGACTCATTCCGTCGCCGTCGCGAATTGACGCCATCAGTTCGCCGTCAGATCGCCATCCCGAGCAAATATCGAGCATCACCTGAGACGTATTCAGCAGTAGGTTAGGCCGCCCACCTTCACCATCAGCTGATCCCGAGTCTGAGCCAGACTTTGATTCAGAACCATCGTCATCGCTGATTTCGTACGTGCGGCTGTAGGCAGAAACAATCGCAGCGACGGGGAGATCGTCAAGCAACAACGCCACCGGCTGAGCAACCATTTCATCGGGCAGAATCGCGGTGGACGCGGCTCGAAATCCGCGTCCCACGTGGAGGCCGACAAGTGAATCTGAACCAGGCAGCTCTGGGGTGGTCCGAATGCTGAGCAGTATCCGGTCGCCATCAAGTTCGACTTCGATCGAACCCTCGGCCAGCACCGCTCCACGACCCTCGGCATCGGTTACTAGGTCACGTGCGACTCCATGCAAGCTGAGCATGTCGCCGTCGTGCAACATGTCGATATTGCTGGTGCGCCGGACCGAGTTAGGAGAGCGCGGCGGAAGCTGAGGGCGCGGATCACGGGGTTGGTTGGGGAGCGCCATCAGCGAGAACAACTACCGCAGCGGGCGTAACAAATATCGAATGGGGGATACACAAAGATCGAGCGTACTTTCGACAGAGCCGAACTACATCGACCGCGACGGGTCGAGCCGCGCGGCACGTAGCGAGTGGACGCCTCGCGCGTCTCGTACAGATAATCGTCGGCAACGAATACCGGAGATCCCAGTCTCTCATTCATCTGCTGCTCTGTTGTTGAGTGGTGGACGAATCGTTGCCAAATACAGTTCGCTAGAGTCGCCCACCGAGACTCCCGATGTACACGATGACCAACTAATCACCTAGCAATGATCGAGTAGTGACCGTGCAATGACCCAGCAAGATCCACCTATTGCGCTGATCACTGGAGCCGCGGGCGATGGCATTGGCCGCTCCACTGCGTTCCGACTGGCCGCCGATGGCTACCGCGTGATCGTTACCGACGTGCACGCCGCGCGAATCGAAGCGACCGTGTCAGCCATCGCTGATACCGGTGGGCTCGCCGACGGCTTCGAACTTGACGTCGGGGCCGACGACGCGGCCACCCGCATCCGTGAAATTGCCAAGGCCGTCGGGCCGATCGAAGTGTTGATCAACAACGCCGGCCTAAACCAACCGGCACCAGCAACCGAGATCACCAGCGAGCAATGGGACCCGGTGATGACCGCCAACGTGCGCGGGCCGGCATTACTGACCGCCGCCGTGCTGCCCTCGATGATCGAACGCGGTCGCGGGAACATCGTGATGATCTCATCGGTCGCGGCTTGGACCACCTCGGGGTACGGCGGCGCTTACGCTCCATCAAAGGCCGCCTTGCACTCGTACATGAAGAATGTCGCGGCCGAAGCCGGGCCGTCGGGGGTGCGCTGCAACGGTGTAGCCCCGGGGATCATTCGATCGAAGTGGGTTGATGCCCACCCCGAGCGGTACGCCGACGAGGCCGCCAAGACTCCGCTACGACGACTCGGTGAGCCAGCCGAAGTTGCCGATGTGGTTGCGTTTCTGGTTTCTGATCAGGCCAGGTTCATCACCGGTGAAGTGATCAACGTCAGCGGCGGCTGGTACATGCGGGCTTGAGCAGGCTCCGTGCTCGGCCAGGGGCCACCGCCAGCGCCAGTCAGTCGGCACCGGTTCGTAGCGGACACCACCCAGCGCTTTCGTTGTCAGATCTCGAAGTGCGAGCGGAGCCCGGCCTTAACAACTTTGCCCATGGCGTTGCGCGGGAGTTGCTCAACGAACTTGATTTCTTCGGGGACTTTGAATCCTGCCATTAGCTCCCGGCATTGCTTGATGATGCGGTCACTCGATAACTCGGCGTCGGGTTCCGGCTCGACTAGCGCCACCACTCGTTCACCCAACCGTTCGTCAGGAATCCCGATCGCTGCCGCACCCGCCACTCCGTCGATCTCGGTGAGTACGTTCTCGACCTCGGCCGGGTACACGTTCGACCCGCCACGGATGATTAGCGCGGTGCGCCGATCCTTCACGAACAGCAATCCGTCAACCAACTCTCCAAGATCGTCAGTATGTAGCACCCCGCCGCGCAACGCTTCACGGGTCGCCTCGGGCCGATTCCAATACCCAAGCGCGGGCGAATACACCCCTTTCCACGTCCCTTCGCGGCGCGCTCGGATGCAGATCTCACCAATTGCTGATTCGGGCAGCTCGTTGCCGGCGTCATCGAGAATGACAATGTCGACCGCCGCGCGGGGAGGGCCAACCGATCCGGCAACGGCCACGTCCTCGACGCGTTCACGAGCGACCGACGTGGGTGCCTCCGTAAGGCCGTAGCCGGTGTGAACCGGTTGCCCAAACCGTTCCAGGAACAAGTCACGGACTACCTGAGGCGTGTGTGACCCTCCGCATTCGGGTCTGCGCAAGGTCGACAGATCAGCAGGGTCAACATCGGGGTCGACAAGCAGGTCGTGAAAGATCGTGGGCACCGCGATGAGGCGGGTGATCCGCTGCGAGCGGATCCACTCCGCGAGCGCTGCTGGCTTCGATTCATCAATCAGTACGCAGGTTTCACCCTGGGTGAAGGAGTAGAGCGGCCCGAGAATTTGCATGTTCAGGATCGAAAGGGCGAGCACAACACCATGTCGCTCATCGGGCGGAGCCGGATCAGTTTCCCGCGCCAGGGCGCCCGGCCACAGCATGTTGTGCTGAGTGTGAACGGCCCCCTTAGGACGCCCAGTCGTGCCACTCGTGTAGGCAATGGCCGCTGGAGCATTCGGATCAATCACTACATCGAGGGGTGTTGCATCAGCCCCATTCACGAGATCGACCCATTCACCGGTGGCGGTCGCCGGGTCGACCGAAAGGGTCTGACACATCTCGATTCCGTCGTTGCTTAGCTTCGCAGCAATCGCTGGAGTGCACAGCAGCAATGAGGGTGTTGAGTCCTCAAGCACCACGCGAATCTCCGCTGGAGCGAGGTATTGAC
>JAHRVJ010000364.1 GCA_019090765.1 Ilumatobacteraceae bacterium | reverse complement strand
CGGGTTCCGAAGCAAGCGCCTCCTCGACCGTGGATGCTTCAAACAAGAGTTGAATGCCCTCCCAATCGCTTTCGTGCTTGTTGTTCCAGTCGTTGAAGTACCAGTAGAACCAGTACTGCACGACAAGTTCGCCCGGGCGGTCATCTTGTTGAGCGATGTTGGCGTAGACCACAGCCTGGCGATCGCCAGTGACGGTGTCGCTGTACCGATCGAAGTCTTGTTCGTAGAGGCAGGCTGGTTTGTATGAGCTGCCTGCAAAGTCGAGGAAAAATCCGAGGCTCCGGCCGTACAGATCCGATGCAGTTGGTGCACGCATGATCACCGGATCGTCGTTGCCAACCTGACGTAGCAAGATGTCGGGATTATCGAGCACGATTTCGACTGATGTCGGAGCGTAAGGCTCCCCATCGGGATCGCACGCTTCCTCTTGCGCCTTGAGCATGATGATCGGCGCGAATTTCTCGACGAGGAGCTGTTCTGGGGTGCTGTCGGCATTGCCCTGCGCGGACACCGCGCCAACCTCGGCAAAGGAAGTCGCAGCCAGGGTCAACATGGCGACCCCAAGGAAAATCTTCTTAATCTTCTTAATCTTCTTAATCGTCTTCACGTCACTAGTCCTTACCCGACCCAATCGCACGGAGGGGTCAGACCCCTCCGTGCGATTGGGGGCGGTGGGCTGGGTCTTGGTTGTAGAAGGATCGGAGCTCTTCGTACAATTCTGGTTCGTGCTCACGGAGCGCGACTGGGCGATTGAAGAACACTTCGGTTGCGACGGCGAAGAACTCAGCGGGATTGGTGCCGGCATAGGGCCGCAGTACGGCTGAGTGCTCGGCGCGTACCGAGTCGTAGGCCGCCGTGCAGACGCGGACCCATCGCTTCCTGGCTTCCTCGTCGCCTAACGGGGGAGTTCCATCGGTTACTCCGTCGAGCATGTCGAGGCGGTGTGCAAACTCGTGGTAGACGACGTTCTGACCGGCTTCGGGATGCTTTGCGCCGCGCCGTGCCGCTGTCCACGACAGCACGACCGGGCCGCGATAGTGAGCCTGGCCAGCGAGCGGCGGAGTTTTGTCGGCGCGCACGCGGCCACCCACCGAGTACTCGCTTCCGAGACGGATAGTTGACGGATAGACGATCACTGAGGTGAGTTGAGGGAACTCATCGAGCTCAAGCCCCAGCAGCAGCATTGCCGCCTGAGCCGAGATCAGCACCTTGATGTCAAGCGTGAGATCGAACCCGTTGGCTGGCTCCCACCGTGTTTCGTGGAACAGCCGAGCAACCAGCATTTCCATCCGCGTGACTTCTGCTGGCGTCAGCGTGTCCCAATGGACGAAGTTCTTCTCAAGGAAGGGCCGCCATGACTCATCGAAGACGGGCAGCTGTTTCGAAAAAAGGCGGCGGAGTGCGTTGAGCATCGATATCGAATCAGTCAGGTCACATCAAGCTGGCGCGCGCCAGCCCGAACTGCTTCAGGAACAGCGTCGGCGCCACCGAAGTACTCTGCCAGCCGACGGTCGGCTTCATCGCCGAAGAGAATGTCGGCAACTTCGGCCAGTCCAGGCGAGTTGCGGATATCGGAGTCGCGAACAACGAGTTCGATCTTCGAACGGCGGCGCATGAAGTCCTCTAGCCGGGTGACCATCTCAGAGCGTGCCGCTGAGTGCAACTCGACTCGGATGTAGTCGGCGGAACCCATGATGTCCTCGGCCATCGCGGGATCTTCGCGGATGGCGTCAAGCATCGCGAATCCGCGTCGGCCGTAGCGACGCCACAAACGGTCGGTCAATGGCTCGGTGTCGGCTTTGGTTTGAAAAGCGTCGAGGCGCATCAGTCGGGCCTGCCGGTAGAACTCGTCGCGAGCGCTCACCGAAGGCTCTCCGTACCAGTTACGAAGATCCTTTTCGAGCGGAATTCCGAGTGCCTCGATCTCGGCTGCGACTTCCTCCCCGACATTCAAACAGTCGGTCAGCTTGCCGCCGAAGATGGTGACGACTCGTCTCTGGTGGTCGGATTCGACGGCGTGTTTTCGGCTGAGCTTGGTCCAATCGACTTCGGCTTGATCACTTCCCTTGGCCGTTACGACCAGCGGCCGGACGCCGCACCGTTCAGCGATTATGTCGGATTTTGTGAGGGGTTGATCGAGGTCGAGTCGATCGTTGATCTGTTGCAGCAGAAAGTTGATGTCGTCATCATCAACATCGGTAAACGGGGTATCTACCCTGGTGTCAGTTGTGCCGATCACTGAGCGTCGACCCATCGGGATCACGTAGAACAAACGTTGCGTGTCGTCGTAGAAGGCCAACACCTTGTGATGGTCGGTGGTAGTGAGGCGCGGCACCACTAGGTGAACACCCTTGGAGTAGACAATCCGATGCTTCGTCTGGGACTCCCAGTCGGCGCTTAGCTCATCAACGAAGGGGCCGGCCGCGTTAACGATCGTCGTCGCCGACGTGGTGAACTCCTCTCCACTGTCGATGTCGCGGAGCGTCGCTACCCACCGGTCGTTCTCGCGTGTGGCCGAGACCAACTCGACGTAGTTTGCGGCCGCCGCGCCAGCTTCGATGGCTGCCCTGATAAACGAGAAGACGAACCGCGCATCATTGTCGACCAAGATTCCGTCGTAGTACTCGATTCCACCCGAAGTTGAACTCGTATCGATTACTGGCTCTTCATGCTCGATTGTTGCCGCAGACAACAACCGCGGACGGCGTGTGCCGAAAAGGCCGATTGCCCAATAAGCCCACGCACCCAAGGCCGCGAACCACGGTGCGTGCGGAGCCGACTCGTCGAGCGCCGCGTAGAACCCGATCTCCTTGATGTTGTCGGGATAAGCCTTCATCAAGCGATTGCGCGAGCGACAGAGTTTCGACACCAGCGGCAGCTCGTAGTTCTCGAGATACTTGAACCCGCCCCACACTAGGTTTGAGGATGATTGGCTGGTGAAACCAGCGAAGTCGCCCCGCTCGATCAACGCCACTGAGGCGCCGCGTCCCGCTAGCGATGCCGCGGCGACAGCACCGTTGATTCCACCGCCGATCACGAGGGTGTCGAACGACCCGTCGCGCATCCGATCGAGTTGCGTTGAGCGCAGCGCCATCAGGCAATGACCAGCGCGACTGAGGCAATCACGCTGCCGACACCGACCGCGATTGGAGTCGCGTAAGTCGCCCACTTCGGGAAACTCTGATGACGCGGCGCCAGCATCACCATGGCACAGACCGAGCCAGCGATGGCCCCTCCAAGGTGGCCGCCTATCGAGATGCCCGGGACTGCGAACGTGATGAACAAGTTCAGGATGAGTGTGGTGCCGATGCCCGAGGTGAGCGGGTTGATTCCGCGCCGCCATAGACCAACAGAAGCTCCGGCAAGGAGGCCAAATATTGCGCCGGAAGCGCCACCCGTGATGCCGCCACCGTCGAGCAGAATCACTCCGAGTGACCCGCCGAGCAGGGACGCCATGTACAGCAGCAGAAACCGCATGCGGCCGAGGGCTGGCTCGAGCATGGGGCCAAGCACATAGAGGAAGTACATATTGAACGCGATGTGCAGCAGGCCGAAGTGGATAAAGCCTGATGTCACCAGGCGGTACCAGCCATCGGGTTGGGTGATGAATAGTTCCCCGTTGTCGCCTTGCCAGACGATTGTTTGGGCCAGTATGTCCTTGCTGAGACCCAACCTGAGGTGCACATTTGTCGCTTCGCCGGTGAGCGAGGACGCATCGCCGGTCCAGATCAGCGCGCCAACGAAGACGGCCACGTTGATCGCGATGAGCGTCATCGTGACGAGGTTTGGTTGACCCGCCGACCAGAAGCGGGCGCGAGTTTTCATATCGGGTCGCGACGCCTTGGCGCAGTCGAGGCAATGACTTCCAACGGAAGCTTGAACGAGGCACGATTCACACGCTGGTTTACCGCAACGCGTACAGTGCCGGCCGGCCTCGCGGTCGGGATGGCGGTAGCAGGTGGAAGGCCTCCGCTGCGTCACTGGAGGCCCGCTAGGGCCAGAGCTACCTGACCCGAGTGGTTCGCGTCCAGGCGAACTGGAAGGTGGTGGTGGCGGCAGCGGCACGACCGACAGCGTACCCAGGTTGGTGCCGTTGCTGAGGTTGGGCAATCCCGACCACACACATCGCGGCGCAGCCGCTATCGGGAGGTGCTAGTAGGCAGTTGCGGCGACAAGATTGTCGGCCGATGTGGGCACGCCGAGAAGGTTGCCCTGCACGTAGTCACACCCGGCACTCCGGAGGCGGCGCAGCTGCTCAATGCCGCTGACTCGTTCGGCCACAACGCGCATTTCAAGGGCATGAGCCAGCAGCACGACAGCGCGCACTAGGCGTGTGTCGGCATCAGAAGATCCCGATGGCAATGCCAGCGACCCGTCCAACTTCAGAATGTCGGCGCCAACGTCGGTGAGTACCGACAGTGCATTGGCCCCGGTGCCGAAGTTGTCGATCGCAATTCGCACGCCGAGCCGTCGTAGCGCACGAACGGAACGTTCGACATCGACCTTGCGCCCCATCAATGCTGTTTCGCGTGCTTCCAGTACAAGTTGTTCCGGTCGGAGTCGATGCCTGCGCAGCATCGAGATGACCAGATTCACGAACGACGGGCTAGACAGCTGCAGTTGTGACACGTTGACGTGGACAGCAAAGTCCTGCTCAACCAATTGCTGATCGAGCCAGAGATGTGTGTCGGCCATTGCTTGTTCGAGGACGAACTCTCCAAGCTTGCCGATCGCTCCAGATTCTTCAGCGATCGGGATGAAATCTGCGGGGTCGATACGGCCCAGCTTGGGATGGGTCCATCGGACGAGAGCCTCCGCGCCAACCGCGGTTTGGGTGACTGCTGAGAACACCGGCTGGTACTCAATGGTGAGCCGCTTCTCTTCGATGGCCTGGGCAAGCGCTGCTGCGAGCTCAGTCTGTTCGCGTGCAGCGGATTGCATCTGCGATGTGAAGAGCACACACCTGGACCGGCCAGACCCCTTCGCTTCGTACATTGCGGTGTCGGCGTTGCAGATCAGTAGCGACGCGGCGTCGATATCGTCAACGTCAAGCACGTCGGCGTCAGTAAGAGCAACACCGATGCTGACTGAGAAATTCAGATCCAGCTGGTTGAGGCGCAGCCGTCCGGTCAAGGCCCGCCGAATTCGTTCGGCGAGTTCAAGGGCAGTTACCGCGTCTGGAATGTGTGTGGCGACGACGAGAAACTCGTCACCGCCGATGCGGGCGACGTCGTCTTCGGGTCGAACAGTGTCGGCAAGACGGTGAGCCGCAGAAATCAGCAAACGATCGCCGACCTGATGGCCGAACGCATCGTTGACGTACTTCAGACGATCGACGTCGATGAAGATTGCCGCAACATGGCCGAGTTGGCCGCGTTGCTGAGCAACAGCATGCGACAGAGTCGTCAAGATCTGGCGTCTATTAGCCAGACCGGTCAGCGGATCATGAGTTGCTGTGTGGCGCAGGCGAGCTGTTTCGCCGCGCGAGATCGTGACGTCGTGAGCAGTGAGTCCGATAAATCCGCCGCCATCCAGGTTGGGGTCGTGACGAACGGCGACCGTCGATCGATAGACGCGATGGTCACCGGTGGGATCCGTATGGTCGATATCGCCGTGCCAGGTGCCGTCGGCAGATCCGCCCATGAGATGTCGGGGGGCATGATCGAGTAGCGATTGCAGCAGGCCGTGGCTCGACGAACCGGCCTGCAGACTGTCGAGAGACTCGGCCCCGAGTAATTCGAGTGCCGATTCGTTGAGGCTGCGGACTTCGCCGTCGAGGTTGAGAATCACAACGGCTGACCCGTCGGCGTCTAGTAGTTCGCGAAGAGGGAGGGGAAACTGCGCCCGCTGTTCGCGAGGAATCGGCTGGCTGGCTGGCTGCGCGTGGTCGCCTTCGGCCCTAGGTGGGTTCTCGATGTCGATATCGTTGTCGCCAATTGGCACAACGTGCTCCTTGCTCGTGGGCGGATTGTTAATCGCAGCCGCGCTACCCGACTCACCGTTGAAAGCTCCCGGTCAGGTCAGTCGACCCGATCGCAGCATTCTCGATTACGTCAAGAAATTCGGTTGCGGGAGTTCTATCGGCAAGTTCGAGCGGCATATTTAGCGCGTATATGGTGAAGATGTAGTTGTGAGCGTCGTCGCCG
>JAHRVJ010000363.1 GCA_019090765.1 Ilumatobacteraceae bacterium | reverse complement strand
TGCCGAGAATCACGAGCGGAAGCGCAAACAGGGTGATCCCTAGATTGGCGATCCAATCTCCTGTGCCGAGATCTTTGTGAACGACCGCCCAGAGCGCGTCGAATGCGCCGATCATCGCGAACACTGCCGCGCCAAGCATCACCGCCCCGGCGAATGGCCGACTCTTCAGAAGGTCCACGGCGAGTCGGCGTTTTGGCGCCTCACGCGTTTCTTCGACCTGAACCCTGGCCACGAATGGCAACAGGACCGCGGTTATCGCCGCGACCGCGATGAATGGTGCTGGAATTCCGAACGGCCCGACCAGGACGGCAGAAATCGCTGGACCCATCGCAAAACCGAATACGTCGGCGGCCAATAGCCGACCAAGGTTCTGGCCGAGATGTTCGGGGTCGGCCAAGATCACGATGCGCCGCACGGCGGGTCCGGCCGCTCCGATACCCACTCCGGAAATGATCCGCCCAATAAGAATCGGCAACAGCGTGGTGCCCGCGGCCATGAGTAACAGGCCGACGATGTTGATGCCGACGCCGAACAGCACGACCTTGCGGGCGTGGCCACGGTCAGCGAGCGGAGCAATCAGTATCTGGGAGATGAAGGCTGCGAAGAACCCGATGCCGATAACTACACCGATTGCTGTTTCGCTGATTCCGTATTCGTCGCGGTAGTCGTCGACGATCGTAAACAGCACGCCGTAGCCGGCGGCAAGCGACGCCATCAAGCCACCGAAGGCGAGGAATAGCACCGTTGGCGAAGGTGGATTGCTGGACGGCGGCTCAGTCCGCTCTGGGGTGTCCAGCTGCATCAGGTGAGGCTACTGCTGTCGCGGCAGCCCTTCGGCGGGGATTTCGCAGCCTGGTCCGCTAGTCAAATTCCTGTGGCGAGGTCAGCGTTGTGCGTGAGGTGACCGTTCAGTGCTGGCATAGATCTTGGCGGTCGCGGCGGCGATCGCTCCCCATGCGTATTTCTTCTCCACCAACTCGCGCGCGCTTGAGGTGAGCTGTTTGGCGAGTGCGCGATCGGTGAGCACCCGTTCGATCGCGTCCGCCAGATCGTCAGGGTTACCAGGCTCGAAAGTGAGTCCGGCGTCAGTTCCTTCGATCAACTCCGATAGCCCACCCGTGCGTGCGACGATTAGCGGTGCCTCCGCGGCGAGCGCTTCGAGGGCAACGATTCCAAATGGTTCGTAAAGGGAGGGGATGACAACGCAGCCTGCGCGATGTACGAGATCGCGGAGCTCCCCTTCAGGCAGGAAGCCGGTCAGTTCGATGATGTCGCTAACGCCTTCGACATCGATCTGGGTTTGCAGCTCGGGGAGGTAACTACCCCACCCGGCGATCACGCTCTTTGCGTCGGGAACCCTGCCGCGCAGCTCGTGCATCGAGCGGGCGAGGACCTGGAATCCCTTCTCGTATTGCACTCGTCCCCATGACACCACGAGGGGCTCGTCCACTGCCTCGGAGTCGATGCGCTGAGCCGGGGTCGCTCGCCAAAGATTGGGGTCAATGCCATTGGGAACGTGGATCACATGGTCGGGGGATAGTTCGAATTCGGTGACGAGTTGTTCGACGATGAACCGTGTTGGTGAGATCATCCGGTCGGCCTGGAACGCTAGCCACCACTCGATTGAGCTGATGTCGGTAGGGACCCCATGCGGGAGTTGCCCGCCGTGACGGACCCGCTCTGTCCCGTGCATCGTGAGCATGAATGGAACGTCATATTGAGTCGCGAGCGAATCAGCTGCCCACCCAAGTCGCCAGTCGTGGCCATGGACGATGTCGGGGACCCACCCGGTTAGCTCACCGGTGAGTCGCGCCCCGAGCTTGGTTACTGCGTGGTTCGCCGAGGAGGTTCGCGCGATCGGGTCGGTCGCGGGCAGCCAGGGAAGGTCAACGAGGGTGCGGAGCACGTGCACCTTGTTGGGCTGCTTCGCGTCGAGTTCCGCTGGCCGGTCGGCGACGGTGAGCACCACGAGCTCGTGCCCCGCGCGTGCGAGACCCTCACTCAGCCCGGCGACATGGGCCGCGGTCCCGCCTGTCACCCGCGGCGGAAAATCCCAAGAGAGCATCATCACTCGCACGAGCGCGCACCCTACCTAATCGCACGCAAGGGGTCAGACCCCTAGCGTGCTATTCGAGGGAGACAATCGCACGGAGGGGTCAGACCCCTTGCGTGCGATTAGGCGGGGGCGTGGGTGGCGCGGAGGTCGTTGGCGGCTTGCTCGGGAGGCACGATGTTGATCATCACTCCGGTACCGCGTTCGAAACCGGCCTGCGTGACCAGGTTGGGCCACACATGGATGTGCCAGTGGTATTGGCCGGTGTGTTTGTGGGGTGCGGTGTGGAACCCGATGTTGAAAGCAACATCGCCGAGGGCCTGATTCAGGTGGCCGATGGCATCGCGTAAAGCGATGCCGACAGCGTCGAGGCTGGCGTCGCTGGCGTCTTGGAGATGTGGTTCGTGCTGTCGCGGGATGATCAGCAACTCGTACGGCGCGCCGCTCCAGTAGGGGCACAGCACCAGAACGTCGTCATTCACGAAGACGACTCGTTCATCGGCAGCAATTTCGGCCTCGATGGTTGTGCACAGCAGACATCCACCGGCGAACCGAGCGAACGCACGCTCCTCGTCAAGAATCTCACCGGGGACGAATGGCAGACCCAGGAGCTGTCCGTGGGGGTGCGCTACCGACGCCCCGGCTTCACGGCCGTGGTTGACGATCGCCTGGGTGTATCTCACCTGTGGGGTGGCTGCATGATCGGCGAATCGACGCTTTAGAACATCCATCATCTCCGCTGCATGTTGGTCGTCGAGTTGATCCAAGCCGCGGTCGTGCTCAGGTGTGAATACCAGTACCTCGTGGATGCCGCTGGCCTCGGCCATTACGTGCACAGGGCCAAGATTGTGCACAGCGAATACTTCGTCTCCGACAAAAGCTGGATAGAGGTTGGGGACCACACGCATTGACCATGTTCCGTCGGCCTCGGTGGTTTCCAACGCGGCGGGAGTTGACTCCTCGTGGCCCGGACAGAAGGGGCAATTCTCGCCCGATTCATCCTCGATCGAATGATCGCGGTCAGCGAAGTCGCTCGGTCGTTTCGCTCGCTCGGCGACGATCGTCACCCACCGCCCGTTCAAGGGATTCAGACGCATCTGGCTCATCGTCTGGTCAGACTACGGGCGATTGCGCCGCTCTGCGTGACACTCCGCCAATCTTGAGAAACTATGGCCGGAAACCTCAGTCGGTCGCGGCCGAATCCATGGCGCTCAACAGCTGCTCATGCTGACGATCGAGGCGATCTTGATTCCATCGATGGACCCCCCATCCGAAGACTGCTCCCACCCCAAACGCGAGCAACCCTCCGATCCCGTCGAGCCAGTAGTGATTGGCCGTGATGACGATGCAGAACAGCGTTATCGCTGGATACAAGAGCACGGCAATCTTCGTCCACCGCTTGCGAAGTAGAGGCCAGACAGCGATCGCACACCAAGTGGACCATCCAATGTGCAGGCTTGGCATGGCCGCGTACTGGTTGGAGATCGAGGCCATGGTGTCGGAGTCGAATGACCAGGTGCCGCCGTAGTCGGCCAGCGTGTCGACGAATCCGAAGCCGCCGGGTGGTCGCAGTGAGCTCTCGATGCACGCGCCGCCGAAGGCCGACTCGACCGTCGCGGGACACGGTTCGTCAAGCAAGCGGGGTGGCATCAGCGGAAACCACGCGAAGCCGATGATGGCCAATGCGGTCATCGCGGCGAGTGTGTTGCGCCACTGCGGAAATACATCAGCGCGTTTGAGGTAGAGCAGGATGAACACGCCGATGGTGACGACAAAGTGGGCGGTGCCGTAGTAGAAGTCCCAGAACTGAATAAACCAGCGGTAGGGAAGGAACCAGCTCTGCACCGTTTGCTCGTGGAACAACCCCAGCCAGAGCTCGATGTCGATAATCCGCTCGGCGTTGGTGAAGGCCTGATCGGGGACACCGTCGGCCGCGATCTTGTTGGACCCAAAGAGGTTGCGAGTCCACGAGTAGATGGCGTAGAAGACAGCAACAATCAGCGCTTCTTTCCACCAGTAGACGCGGTGTTCGCGCTCCGGCGCTGTCTGTGCGTCGGCGACTTGCATCGGGGTTGTACTGTAGGCGCGTATTACGCTCAGCGGTATGGCTTTGATCGAAGGGCATGCTGGGGAACAATCGATTGCTGCTGTTGCCGCCTACGGCACAGATGTGATGTTCACATTGAACGGCGGTCATATCTGGCCGTTCTATGAGGCCGCGCGCAATCAAGAGATGCAGGTCGTTGACGTCCGGCACGAGCAGTCTGCGGTGTTCGCCGCGGAGGCCTACGCGAAACTAACTCGCCGCCCAGGTTTTGCAGCCTTAACAGCTGGCCCCGGGATTACCAATGGTGTGTCTGCAATCACTGCTGCGGGATTCAACGGGTCGCCAGTGGTGGTGCTCGGTGGGCGGGCACCGCAGGCTCGGTGGGGAGCAGGGTCGCTGCAGGAATTTGATCATGTGCCGGTGATGAGCTCAATCACTAAGTCAGCGACCACGGTGACCGACCCAGAACAGGCCGGACGCATGGTGCACGAGGCGGTGCAACTGGCAGCGACACCTCACCGCGGGCCGACGTTCCTCGATTTTCCGCTTGACGTGTTCGGTCCGTCATCGGGCGACGTGCCCGATGTTGCTCCCGGCGACGGAAGCGGTGCCGCACCGAATGACGATGATGTCGCCGCCTTGGCTCAACTCATCGCCTCTGCAGAACGCCCCGCCTTCATTGCCGGATCTGACTCCTACTGGGATGGTGCCTGGGAGGAGCTAGCCGCTGCCGCGGCAAACTTCGGCGTTCCCTGCTTCTTCAATGGCCTCGGCCGCGGGATGTTGCCGGCCGATCACGAATTGGCTTTCCTGCGTACCCGTGGTCTCCTCAAGCAGCGCGCCGACCTCGTGGTCGTGCTCGGAACGCCGCTCGATTTCCGCCTCGGATTCGGCAAGTTCGGCGAGGCAACCGTCGCCCACGTCATCGACTCTGAGGCTCAACGCGCCCCTCACATCGACGTGCCAACCGTTGTTGGTGACATCAAGCTCACTCTGGCGGCAATCGCCAATTCAACCGTTGACCGCGTGGA
>JAHRVJ010000040.1 GCA_019090765.1 Ilumatobacteraceae bacterium | reverse complement strand
CTGATCGTGCGGCAGATGACCCGCCGCATTGGCGTGCAGGAGCCGGGCGGAACTACCTTCCTGCCTGGCGAGCGCGTCGACTCGAAGCGCTTCCGCGACACCAACCGTCGCATGGTCGAAGAGAAGGCTCGCCCAGCCGAAGGTCGCCCAGAACTCATGGGCATCACCAAGGCTTCGCTCGCAACCGAGTCTTGGTTGTCGGCCGCGTCGTTCCAGGAGACCACCCGGGTGCTCACCGAGGCCGCCATCGACGGCCGCGGCGACAGTCTGATTGGCCTCAAGGAGAACATCATCATCGGCAAGCTGATTCCAGCTGGCACCGGCATGATGAAGTACCGCGAGTTCGGTATCGAAGCTCCCGATTACGAGCCGATGACGTTCTACTCGAGCGACGCCGAGGAAGAGGATCCCGCAGCATTCCTCGCGAATCTGCACGGCTCCTACGATGCCGAGAAAGTGGCTCCCGAGCCGATCGGCTGACATCCAAGCCACTCATAGTTTGGTAGGCGAGCCATCATCGCCATTCACGCGACGTTGCGTGTGTGGCGGGCTCGCCCTAACCTTGCAAAGTCCTCTCATTGGGTCTATCCCGATGTATGGCGGATGAGCATCGGCTCATCCAATTCACCACATTTCGATAGCGAGCTAGCTGTCGAAACGACCAACGAACGAGGTCAACTTCGTGCCAACAATTCAACAGCTCGTCCGTCAAGGTCGAAGCTCCAAAGTCACCAAGAGCAAGACTCCGGCACTTAAGGGTTCGCCCCAGCGCCGCGGTGTTTGTACTCGTGTCTACACAACGACACCCAAGAAGCCGAACTCGGCGCTCCGTAAGGTTGCCCGTGTTCGCCTCAACTCCGGTATCGAGGTAACTGCCTACATCCCCGGCGAGGGTCACAACTTGCAGGAGCACTCGATTGTGCTCGTGCGTGGAGGTCGTGTTCGCGACCTGCCAGGTGTTCGTTACAAGATCATCCGTGGGTCGCTTGACGCTGTTGGCGTGAAGAACCGTAAGCAGTCCCGCAGCCGTTACGGCACCAAGAAAGAAAAGTGAGCTGAACCATGCCACGTAAAGGTCCTGCTCCCCGTCGCCCGCTCGTCGCCGATCCGATCCACAAGTCGGTTCTGGTCACTCAGATCACCAACAAGGTGATGCTGCACGGCAAGCGCACCATTGCCGAGAAGATCGTCTATGACGCAATGGAAATCGTTCAGAGTCGCCTTGAAGGTGACGACCTGGCGATCGACACCGTCAAGCGGGCGATCGAAAATGTGAAGCCGCCGTTGGAAGTTCGCAGTCGCCGTGTTGGTGGCGCGACCTACCAGGTGCCGGTCGAGGTTCGTCCTCGCCGTGCCACCACGCTCGCGATTCGTTGGGTTGTCGATTACGCCCGCGCTCGTCGTGAGAAGACGATGGCCGAGTGTCTTGCTAACGAGATCATGGATGCTGCCAATGGTTTGGGCGCCGCGATGAAGAAGCGCGACGACATCCAGAAGATGGCCGAATCTAATAAGGCATTCGCTCACTACCGCTGGTAGTTCTCGGGCGCGGTTAGCGCCCAGAGGCCCCATTGCCGGGCTTTCACAAGTGCACTAAGGTCATCATCGGGGGAGACCCGATGAATGCACCTGAGAGGAGCACTCGATGAATGTCCAGCAAATGCTCTCTGCCAAGGGCACAGCTGTAGCAACCGTTGATCCCAACGACTCACTTGCCGATGCGACCGCGTCCCTGCGCGATCACGGTGTCGGCGCGTTGGTTGTTAGCCCCGACGGGAGCTCCATCACTGGCATCGTGTCTGAACGCGATGTCGTCAGAGCATTGGCCGCTCATGGCGGGTCAACACTTGGCCGCGCCGTGTCATCGGCGATGTCGGCTGATGTTGTTACATGCCATCCCGAAGACACGATCGACGAACTGATGGCGATGATGACTGACCGTCGCATTCGTCACCTGCCGGTAACTGACGATCGTGGCCGGTTGGCCGGCATCGTCTCCATCGGCGATGTGGTCAAAGCGCGCCTCGGCCAACTAGAACAAGAAAACAATCAGCTCTACGACTACATCCAAGGCCACTAACCCCGTTCTTCGATGAGTTTTCGCGCGACCCCTCGCGCGAACTCCATCGGAAGCATGGGGTGATCGGGGTCACTGTTGGTGGGGGAGTCGAATCCACCGATACACTCGTACCTCGTGTCTGCGCCTACTTGCGCGGATCGAAGCACACATTTGTCGCCCTTTGATACGGAAGTGAAGTACGAGATGGCCAAGCGAGAATTCCCCCTTGAGCGCACCCGAAACATCGGGATTATGGCGCACATCGACGCTGGCAAGACCACGACGACCGAGCGCATCCTCTACTACACCGGCAAGAGCTACAAGATCGGTGAAGTGCACGACGGCGCAGCGACCATGGACCACATGGAGCAGGAACAAGAGCGTGGCATCACGATCACCTCTGCTGCCACTACTTGTGTGTGGGACGACCACCGCGTCAACATCATCGACACCCCGGGTCACGTTGACTTCACCATTGAAGTTGAGCGTTCCCTCCGTGTTCTCGATGGCGCGGTCACCGTGTTCGACTCGGTTGCCGGCGTTGAGCCGCAGACCGAAACTGTGTGGCGTCAGGCCAACACTTACAACGTGCCTCGCATGTGCTTCGTCAACAAGATGGACCGCATCGGTGCCGACTTCTACCGCACAGTCCAAATGGTTATCGACCGTTTGCAGGCAGAGCCCCTCGTACTCCAGCTCCCAGTTGGCGCAGGCGGCCCCGAAGCCGTACAACCGTTCATTGGATTGGTTGACATCGTGAAGATGAAGGCCCTCATCTGGCAAGACGAAGAGCTTGGCGCCAAGTGGGACGAAGTAGATATCCCAGAAGACATGGTCGACCAGGCCAATGAGTACCGCGAAGCCATGATGGAATCCATCGCCACGCAAGACGAAGAACTGATGGACAAGTATCTCGGCGGCGAGGACATCCCAGAAGACGAAATCAAGAGCGCCATCCGTAAGGGCACATTGGCGTTCGACTTCGTTCCGATTCTGTGTGGCTCGGCCTTCAAGAACAAGGGCGTCCAGCCGATGCTCGACGCAGTGATCGACTACCTGCCGAGCCCGCTCGATATTCCACCAGCTCAGGGCACAAACATGAAGGGCGACGAGGAACTAACTCGCGGCCCCAACGACGAATCGTTCGCAGCGCTTGCTTTCAAGATCGTGGCCGATCCGTTCGGCAAGCTCACCTACTTCCGTGTTTACTCCGGTGAGATCGGCAAGGGTGACGAAGTATTCAACTCGGTCAAAGAAGACCGAGAGCGTCTTGGCCGAATCTTGCTGATGCACGCCAACCAGCGTGAGGATCTCGACGTAGCGATGGCGGGTGACATCGTTGCTGGTCTTGGCTTCAAGCACGTCACCACTGGGGACACGCTCTGCGATCGCAGTAATCCGATTGTGCTCGAGCGGATGGAGTTCCCCGAGCCAGTTATCCACGTCGCCATCGAACCGAAGACCAAGTCCGATCAGGAGAAGCTCGGCAAGGCACTCAAGTCGCTTTCCGACGAAGACCCGACCTTCCGTATTCGCTCCGACGAGGAGACCGGCCAAACGGTGATTTCCGGCATGGGCGAGTTGCACCTCGAGGTGCTAGTCGACCGTATGCAGCGTGAGTTCTCGGTGGAGGCCACCGTTGGTAAGCCACAAGTTGCGTACCGCGAGACCATCACCAAGGAAGTCACCAACGTCCAGTACCGCCACATCAAGCAGTCGGGTGGTTCCGGCCAGTTCGCCGTGGTCAAGATCAACATGATCCCGAACCCGGGTGGCGGATACGAGTTCGAAGACAAGATCAGCGGCGGCAAGATCCCTCGCGAGTACATCAACCCGACCAATCAGGGCCTTCAATCTTCGCTCGACAACGGCGTGCTCGCCGGCTATCCCACTGTGGATGTCAGGGTGGAGCTTGTCGACGGTCAGTACCACGACGTTGACTCCTCCGAGATGGCGTTCAAGATCGCCGGTCAGAACGTGTTCCGTAAGGCCGCCGAGATGGCCAAGCCAGTCCTGATGGAACCGATCATGGCTGTTGAAGTCGTGACCCCCGAGGACTATATGGGCGACGTCATGGGCGACCTGTCGAGTCGGCGTGGCCGCATCGGAAGCATGGAGGCTCGGGGTATCGCCCAAGTCGTCAATGCCACGGTGCCGCTGTCTGAAATGTTCGGCTACAGTACGGACCTCCGTTCACGCACCCAAGGGCGCGCGACCTACACGATGCAGTTCACCGAGTACCAGCAGGTACCGGCGGCCATCGCCGAAGAGATCATCAAGCGAGTCCGAGGCGAATAATCGCTTCGGTTCCGCAACCGAGTTTAGTTCTTTGACAATCCATCAACCGCAATTGAATAAGCATTGGAGCCATACCTGCCATGAGTAAAGAGAAGTTTGAGCGGACGAAGCCGCATGTGAATATTGGGACTATGGGTCATATTGATCATGGTAAGACGACTTTGACGGCG
>JAHRVJ010000362.1 GCA_019090765.1 Ilumatobacteraceae bacterium | reverse complement strand
CCGACCGTCATCCCGAGCGCTTTGAACATTTCGGTATCTCAGTTGTCGAAGCAATGGCGGCCGGGGCGGTGCCGCTGGTGTTCGGAGCGGCTGGCCCCGCTGAGATTGTTCGTGACGGAATTGACGGCGTGCAATGGACATCGCTTGACGAGCTCGCAGAGACAACGCTGGCTCTCGCCGACGATAGTGATCGGCGGGAAGCACTGGCGAGCAGCGCTGAGAAACGCGCCGTCGAGTTTTCGGCGGATGTCTTCGCTGACCGGTTGCGGAGCTTGGTGTCAGCTGACGTAACCCATGACATCGACGATGACCTGGGTTGAGCCGAACTCGTTGAAGATTGAGATCGAGCCACCTGCGCCAAGCTTCAGCATCACGAGGTTCGGCACCGTCTGACCGGGCAAGAAGTTGAGGTTTGATGCGACCGGCCGATCGGCGCCGGTTGGGTATGCAGTGAGGTAGCCCCAAGCCGTTGGCCCAACGGCGGTGATGTTGGCAATTACGGCCGTCGCTGAGGCGGGGATGCCGCCTCGACCAGCCAAGGTCATCGACCGGGATTCGAGCGGTTGCAGTGGCTGTGCCGTGGTGCCAAGTCCGTCGCGTGTGTCAATCAGTCGCGCAGGCGTGATCGTCGTGACTGGCCCTCCGTAGGGCCCGAAGCTGCCGAGGACATCAACGATGATGTCCATGTCGGCTTCCGCTGCGAGGATTCTGATTTTCCCATTGGAGCCAAGCTTGACCACGGCGGTGTTGGCTTTGATCTGTCCGGGGAGGACGTTGAGGTTTGAGGCGTTCGGTGCGCTCTGGCCGTCTGGATGGGCGGTCACAAACCCCGGCCCTGAGGAGTTTGAGGCAGTGATGTTCACCACCACACTGCGAGCATTCTCGGGAATGCCCGCGACTCCCGCAATTTCGATTGCCCGCGATGTCCCAGCAGCGATTGGTGACTTTGGACCGCCGAGGTCGAGGCGAGTGTCCATCACCCTCGTGGGGACTACGCCGGCAAATCCTTCACCATCAAGGTGGGCGCCACCGGTCCCGAACCAGCCGGCGACATCGGCGATGACATGCGTCGGGCCGAACGAGTTGGAGAAGCGGATCTTTCCTCCTGCGCCGACGCGGGCAAGCACGAGGTTTGCCACCGGCGCTGGACCGGCAACATTGAGGTTCGATGTTGCCGGCAGCCAGCCATAGGTCGCTTGGTCGTTGTAGACATCACCGACACGCTGTGGTTTTGGTACCACCGAAAGAAACCCTGTTCCGGGCGCTTGGTCGGCGGTGACGTTCAGCAGCACCGCAGAAACGCCGCTGCTGGGAATGCCGAAGCGGCCGGTGACCTGCAGGTCGTGATTGGCTGTCTCGTCGCGGCGCGTGATTGGGTCCAGAGAGGGATGGCGCCCGTCGCCGGTGCGCACCGGACCGTTTGCGATGCCGACGCCAAATCGTGTGTCGAGAATTCGTGTTGGAGTGACCGGGTGGAACGATCCCGGCGTTGTGGATGGTCCTCCGGTGCCGTAAGTGCAGGTGTCGAAGCCGAAACAGATTGCATCGAGATCAATCGTGGGAATAGCCCCGGCAGAAATATCTACTGCGGCAGTAATACTTCGTCCCATTGTCTTGTCGGTGACGAAGAGCATGTAGCGGCCCGACCACCCGACGCCGGCGGACCAGCGACTGCCGTTGTTCGACCCAGATGAGAAGGCGCCATAGGCGACCTGGCCATTCTGTTGCAAGGGTGCCGGCGGATCGGGGTAGCCGGTAGCGATCTGGAACGAGTCAACGACGACTCGTCCAGCGGTGATCTCGCTGGAGGACAAGATGTCACCGTCCACCCGGAACGCACCTCCTTGGCCAGCCACGGGCATCCGGATCTCGCCGAGATTGTGAACGTTCGGGTCCACCTCAATGTGGACGCCCCCGACATCGGTGGTCCAAACATCGTAGGTCCCGCATTCGCCGGGGTACATCTCGAAACGGACTCGAGAGAGTGATCCAAGGCCATAGGCCGAACTGGGCACCGAGGTCGTTCCAACAAGTTGGCCACTTGCACTCCATCCGAGTACCGGCTCGTTGCTGAGCGAGCAGGTCTTGACGTCATAGGACCCTCCGCCACCGTTCTGGTAGATCGCGTCGATACCGACGCGACCTTCGACTGGGGAGACAACGGTCATCGTGTAGCTAGCCGCTGCCGCGGGTGAAGCAGGTGCAGCTACGACTGCACTCACACAGATGAGCGCACCTAGCGCCACCGATGCCGGGAGGTGTTTCAGCATGTGATGCGGATCCTTTTGGATAGTGAAGACTTCAACCGAGTTATCGGCGGCCACCACCGGCATCTTGAGGATGTTGACGCCTCAGGATGAATCTCGCTCCGAGAGCCAACATGATTGTCGCGGCAAGCGCCATCAGCGACACGACGATAGTTGTCCGGAGCCAAGGCGATTGGTAATGCCAACTCACGACGTGGTTGCCAGCGGGGACTTCGACCCCGAGAAACAACCCATCGATCAGCAGTTCGTCGGCACTGCGGCCGTCGATCTCTACCCGCCACCCGGGGAGCGCCTGCTGCGTGAGCATCAGCACTACCGGCTGCTTGAAGTTTGTTTCTACGAGGACGTGTTCCGGGCTCTCCCGCTCGACCGGCAACCCTATTGGAAGGCACGACTCTGCCGCTTCCGCGCAGACAAGTTCGGCAGCAGGCTGATCAACAAGGGCCAGGGTGGCAACTTCGGGTAGAGCCTCGCGCAACAGGTCGGCGATGTCCGCGGTATCGACTGCTACGGCCTCGTGCCAGGCAACGGCATCGCCAATCCAGAAGGGGTTCTCCCACACTTCGAAGTACTCGTCAGCTGCCTGTGGCCCAACCCAACCAGGGATGAAGACGTCAGGTGGACGGTTCTTATCGATGAGGATGAAGCGCACCCCCATCCTTGCTAACGGCTCGGGTTCGATTGGGAGCTGCAGACTGTTGCGGAGCGGGAGGTCAATTGGCGGGTCCGGATTGAATCGGCGTAGCGCTTCAGCCCAGCGTTCGGTGATCTGAACGCCTCCGTCGTAGCCGTCGAGCGATCGAATTCCCGCCAGCGCGTTGGCATTGGGTCGGAGTCCGGGGACCTGGTACTCCGCGGCGCGCCCGTCGTCGGTTAGCGCAATTGTGGTGCCGCCGCTCTGCATCGCCAGCCATTCAGTCGTCTCGGTTTGGTGCGCCGTAAACGCGGTATCTGTCTTCGACAACTGAGGTAGCGAGTGCAACGACATCATCCCGAGTTCGAGTGCGCCAAGTAGCACGATCGCAACCATGCTGATCCGGCCCGCCCGTTCCCACTTCGTGGTCGTGTTCACGGCAATCAGCCCGATTACGACCACCGCGAACACCAGCCAAATCATGGCTGACCGGCGATCAGCGATCGTCGGCGGCCCGAAGCCGATCACGGCAAGTGCAATGGCGAGGCCGCCAACCACCGCGGCCAGATGGTGTCGTTGAGCTCCGCGGACGAGGACTTGTACGCCAATTCCGGCGAACAGAGCTGCCACCAGTACGAATACAACTAGCCATCGTGCCGAAGCGCGGGCGAGATCGAACCCTGGGACCATTTCGTAGGCAATCCGGAACAGCGGCGTACGTGGCCCCGCGGCCCAGATCAGCGCGAGCAGAGCCACAACCGACATCGAAATCGCCCAAGGTCGCCACGGCCGATAGATGATCGCCTGAGTCAACCCAACCACGACCAGCAGCGCGACTACGACGCCGAGGAAACCGATGCTTTCAAAGCCGCCAGCAAACGCCACCTGGTCGCGATCTTGGATAGTCCCCAGGAGCGCCCGGGCCGCGAAGGCGGGGTCGAGAGAGAGGGCTGGCGAATATAGGAGGTCGATGTCGCGGGTAGCTGCAATCCCGCTGTCGGCTGTTGCCGCGAGAGCCGCTACCAACTGGGGGAGAGCGATGCACGCGCCAAGAGCAGCGCCTGCGGCGAGATGTGGTAGCCGCCGCCAACGCTGCTCGTCGATCGAGAAGCCGATGACCGCCGCGATTGCCAGCACCGCTGCTTCATAAACAAGTTGCGGGTGCCCTGCCAGCAAGATGGCACCTGTCGTTGCAGACAACGCGGCCACACTTCGCCACGGGGACTCCGACGACATGACTGCATGGATGGCTGCGAGTAACAGTGGCATCCAGGCCAGAACCAGGATCTGTTCGAACTGGGTTGTCTTGGTCAGCGTCGATCCCGCTGCGACGGCCACCACGCCGGCTGCAGTGGCGCCGATGACGCCAACTCCTAGTCGTCGCGAAAGCACGATCATCCCGACGCCCAGCAAGATCATATGCAGGGCGACCAGAACGCCCATTGCGCGGTTTGTTTCCAATACCAGCGTTAGCAACTGTGGGGGGTATAGCGCTGCGGCGGATGGGTTGCCGAGGTGAGGCACGCCTCCGAAGATGAAGTCGTTGAGTACCGGAACACGCCACTCGCGGATGGCGCGTTCGGTTACCTCGAGGTTCGGGCCGGAGTAGGCGTAGGTATCGAAACCGACGACATAGCTACCAGGAATCCAAAACGATCGGGTCAGCCAGAGGCTGACCGCAGAGACGATGAGGTATGGCGCGGCGGCGTTCAGTCGGGCGCGGCCCGACCTTGCTTGTCCTTCTTCGCTGCTTTCTGCGCCTTCTTCCATTCGCGCACCTTCCCGAGCGCTACCGGCCCATCAATGTCAGCAATCGACCGGGGGACATCATCGCCGAATACGCCTGCGGAATCGCGCCAATCCTGTGGGGTGACTGCCATCCGCTTGCCCAGCAACGCGATGAAGATCTTTGTCTTTTCGTCGCCGAACCCTGGAAGCTCGCGCAAACGCCGATAGAGCTCGTCACCGGTCTCAACGTCGGTCCAAAGGTTGGACGCCCTGCCGCGATACTGCTCGGTGAGCACCGTGCACATGTCGTGGATACGACGCCCCATCGAAGCCGGGAAGCGATGGATGGCAGGCTTCTCGGCACAGACACCAACGAATTCCTCGCGGTCCATCTTCGCAATCTTGCGGGCGTCGAGATGGCCGAGTCGGCCGCGTAGGCGGTTAGGCCCGGCAAATGCCAGTTCCATTGAGACCTGCTGGTCGAGCAGCATGCCGATCAGTAGTGCCGTTCCGTCTCGATTGAGCAGCGAGTCGGCTTGTTTGTCGCCCGTGATGTAGAGCGTGCCCGTAGTCATCGGGGGGACGTTATCCGCTCGTGGTACTCGGTACGGGCCGTGTCACAGCAGCGAGTGCTTCACACGATGAAGGGGTCGATTGCATCTGGGTCGATGTCGTAACGCTTGATCGCGTTCTCGACGACCGAGGCGTCAACACGGCCATCGGCGAGCAGGCCCGATAGGACTCCCACGACGACGTGGCCAGTATCGATCTCGAAGTGTCGACGGAGCGCCTCACGCGTGTCCGAACGCCCCATCCCGTCGGTTCCGAGCGGCACGAAGGTGCGCCCGGGGAGGAATCGCTGTACTTGCTCGGGCACCAGAGCCATGAAATCTGAAACTGCCGTAATCGGCCCTTCTGAGTCGCTGAGGATCTGAGCGACGCGCGGGACTCGCTGTTCCTGGGAAGGATGCAATCGGTTCCATCGTTGAGCGGCCATTGCCTCCTCGCGGAGCGCCTTGTATGACGTTGCCGACCAGAGTTCGGCGGCGACATCGTAGTGCTCGGCCAGGTCGGCGGCGGCCTCACGAGCGGCGGTATGTGCGGTGCCAGAGAACAGAATCGTCGCCGAAATGGCAGGGCCCTCGGGAGCGGGCGCCCACTTGTAGAGACCTTCAATAATGCCTTCGGCAACGTTCTCCCCGTCGGGAATCGCGGGCATCTCGTAGTTCTCGTTGTACAAGTTGATGTAGTAGAAGACGTCGGTCCACTCGGGGGAGCCGCCGCCGTACATCCGGTCGAGTCCGGCTTTGACGATCGCGCTGACTTCATACGCGAACGCGGGGTCGTAAGCCTGCACGGCAGGAACAGTTGAGGCGAGCACCAGGCTGTGGCCATCTTGGTGCTGGAGACCTTCGCCGAGCAACGTTGTGCGGCCGGCGGTGGCCCCCATCAGGAACCCGCGGGTGCGCATGTCGGCGGCTTGCCAGATGAGGTCTCCGACGCGCTGGAAGCCGAACATTGAATAGAAGGTGTAGAAGGGCACCATCGGAACCCCACGCGTGGCATACGACGTGCCCGCAGCAGTGAAGCTAGCGAGCGAGCCCGCCTCGGTGATTCCTTCTTCGAGGATCTGACCTTGCTTCGACTCGGAGTAGCTGAGCAGCAGATCATGGTCGACCGGCTCATACTTTTGTCCCTGGGAGGCGTAGATATTGAACTCGCGAAACAACGAGTCCATCCCGAAGGTGCGTGCTTCGTCGGGCATGATCGGAACGATGCGCGAGCCGATCTTGTCGTCGCGGCAGAGGCCACGTAGTAGTCGCGTGAACCCCATCGTGGTCGATACTTCTTGGCCGCCCGACCCGCTGTCGAACTCGGCGAAGATCGATGCGTCGGGTAGTTCGAGCGGGCGTCGAGCAACGGTGGTTCGCTTTGGCAATGACCCGTCGAGGGCACGACGGCGCTCCATCATGTATTGGTATTCGATGGAGTCTTTGGCTGGCTGGATATACGGCGGGTTGTCGTGGTCGAGGAGGTCTTCGGAGATCTCTTCGTGGAGGTGGAGGCGGTCGCGAAGGTCGAGCAACTGAGCCTTGCTCATCTTCTTGATCGAGTGAGTGGCGTTGCGGCCCTCGAAACCGGGGCCGAGGGTCCAGCCCTTGATGGTCTTGCAGAGGATCACCGTTGGGCGGCCCGACCCCAGGTTCTCAGTGGCGGCCTTGTATGCGGCGTACAGCTTGCGGTAGTCGTGCCCGCCGCGCGGCATCCGCTGCAGGTCTTTGTCGGAGAAGCCCGACACCATCTCCCGCAGCCGCTCGTCGGGGCCGAAGAAGTTGTCGCGGATGTACTCACCGTTTTCAACGGCATAGCGCTGGAATTCGCCGTCGACAGTTTCGTTCATTTTGTTGAGCAGCACACCGTCTTTGTCTTGTGCGAGGAGATCGTCCCACTTCGATCCCCAGACGACCTTGATGACGTTCCAACCGGCGCCTCGGAATGTGGCTTCGAGTTCTTGGATGATCTTGCCGTTGCCGCGGACGGGGCCGTCGAGGCGCTGCAGGTTGCAGTTGACTACAAACACCAGATTGTCGAGTTGCTCACGCGATGCCAGCGAGATTGCCCCCAGCGTTTCGGGCTCGTCGCACTCGCCATCGCCGAGGAATGCCCACACTCGGCTGCCGCTGGTGTCGTCGATTTGGCGGTTGTGTAGATATCGACTGAAACGAGCTTGGTACAGCGCACTGATTGGGCCGAGCCCCATCGAGACCGTTGGGAACTCCCAGAAGTCGGGCATCAGCCGGGGGTGAGGGTAAGACGATAGGCCGCCTCCGTCGCGGCCGATCTCGCGGCGGAAGTGGTCGAGGTCGTCTTCGGTCAACCGACCTTCGAGGAACGCCCGAGCGTAGATTCCTGGTGCGGCGTGACCCTGGAAGTAGACGTGGTCGCCTGGGGTACCTGCGTCTTTGCCGCGGAAGAAGTGGTTGAACCCGATCTCGTAGAGCGATGCCGAGCTGGCAAACGTGGAGAGGTGGCCACCGATGCCGTCGGCTTGTTTGTTGGCCTTGACCACCATCATCGCGGCGTTCCAGCGGATGAAGGCCCGGATGCGGCGCTCGATGTGTTCATCGCCTGGGAACCACGGCTCCTCAGCGCGGGGAATCGTGTTGACGTACGGCGTGGAAACGGTGGCTG
>JAHRVJ010000361.1 GCA_019090765.1 Ilumatobacteraceae bacterium | reverse complement strand
CGGATGCGGCGCTCGATGTGTTCATCGCCTGGGAACCACGGCTCCTCAGCGCGGGGAATCGTGTTGACGTACGGCGTGGAAACGGTGGCTGGGAAAGACACCTGTTGCTCGGTGGCCCGTTGCATCAGACGTGAGAGCAGATAGCGGGCACGGGACTTGCCGTGGCTGTCGACGATCGCATCAAGACTGTCGAGCCACTCGGTGGTTTCCGTTGGGTCGATGTCGGGAAGTTGGTGCGCGTAACCGTCGAAGATCATGGCGGCCAGTCTTGCAGCGTTACCGATTGGTACGCGTCAGAATCTCATAACATTCTGGACACCCGCCCGGGAGCTAGCTTCTCGGGATGCAACAACTCGTCATCTACACCGATGGCGCCTGCAGCGGTAACCCTGGCCCCGGAGGTTGGGCGTGGGCGGTGTCGCCTACAGGTGACCCCTGCGGCTCAGGCGGCGAAGCGAACACGACCAATCAACGCATGGAGATTCACGCTGTGCTTGATGCGCTTCAGACGTACTCGTTGCTGGCTAACGAGCAAGGTGACCCGATGCCGATTGAGATCGTGTCTGACTCCACCTATGTCGTCAACTGTTTCCGCGACAGGTGGTGGGTGAAGTGGGAGCGCAACGGCTGGAAGAACTCCAAGAAGCAACCCGTTGCCAATGTCGACCTCTGGAAACCGCTGATCGAATTGGTACGTGCTGGTGACATCGGCTTTCGCTGGGTGAAAGGCCACAGCGGAGACCCGATGAATGATCTTGTTGACGGTCTTGCTGTTGAAGCGGTCCCGCGCTGAACGCCAATTGTCAGGTTTCTCTCAAGCCGACGGTCGAAGTTGACGAAAAAATGCACATGGTGACAAGGTGGCCGCCCCGCGAAACATTACAGTTTGGTTACATGCGCCGACTCGCGTCCGTCATAGTTGCTGCGTTGGGGGCCACAACACTGGCGTCAGTGGTAACACCATCATCCGCGTCCGCTGCACCATCGGATGTGATTGCGGTCGTAATCGAAGGAACCGGCAACGGTCACGGTCGCGGTATGAGCCAGTGGGGTGCCTACGGCTGGGCCGTCGACGAGAACAAGGACTGGACCTGGATCCTCGATCACTACTACGGCGGCACCGTCCTCGGTGATGTCAACACCGCTCAAACAAGAATCCGGGTCCGCCTGAATTCTCTCGATGGTCTGAACACTGTTGGCGTCATCTCCAGCACTGGCGGCGTGCAGTGGGGAGGCAATACCAGAGCGTCGATGTACGCCCAAGAGGTCTCCGCCAACAGCTTCCAGATGTACGGCTCAACCTCTCGCGCCTGCCCCGGTGGTTCGACCCTGGCTGTACCTGACGGCCCGATCAGTCAGGGCGCGTCAGGCTCGGCGGTCACTCAGATTCAGACGTTCCTCAACGCATTCAAGGTTGCTGGCGATTCAACGATCGGTGTAGACGGAGACTTCGGACCGCAGACATTCAATCGGCTGGTGGACTGGCAAGGCGATCAGGGGCTGACCGCCGATGGAGTCTGGAATGCTGACGATGCAACGCGGGCCCGCGATCTGATCGGGTCATCATCAGGATCTGCGGCATGGCTACCGATCGGTTCACCCGTGACTGGTCCAATTGTCTTCACCACCGCCAACGGCGAGACCTCGGCGGCAGCACCAGCCGACGTGCTTGGTGTGTGTAACTCGAGCGGCAAAGTCACGCATTACCGAGGCAAGATCGAAGTGCGTAGTGAGAGCTCCGGAAATCGTGTGGTCAACGATGTTAAGACCGAGGACTATGTGCGTGGCGTTGTACCGAAGGAGATCTCTGCAAGTTGGGCGGATGCTGGCGCTGGCAACGGTAAGCACGCGGTCAGGGCGCAAGCAGTGGCGGCCCGCTCATACGGACTCCAACAGAACCGCTATTCCTACGCCTCAATTTGTGACACTCAGTCTTGTCAGGTCTACGGCGGTTCAGCGACCCGTACGACCGCGTCAACCAGTGCGATTTTCGTTGAAGACCCACGGACCGATGCTGCGATCTCCGCGACCAATGGAAAGGTCCGTGTGTGGGCGGCAGGGCATCCCTCTGCCGGACAGATTGTGTCGACGGAATTCTCAGCATCGAACGGCCCGCGCACGGCGGGTGGTGCGTTCCCTGCGGTGGATGACGCTCCAGGCGACTCCACCTCGAAGAACCCGAACCACAAGTGGACGCGGATTATCGACGCTGACACGCTGGCCGCTCAGCATGGTCTGGGTTCACTTACCTCAGCGTCCATGGTGGAAGCGCAAACCTCAGTGTTCCAACAGTACGACGGCATCTGGTTCAACGACATCGTGCTCGCCGGAACAGCGGGCACAACACAGATGCAAGCTTGGGACTTCCGGGGGGCTCACGCCCTACCTTCACCCGGCTTCACCGTTCGGGTGATCACCGAAGATTCGGTTGGCGGTTCGTTTGCCATGATTGGTGACTCAATCGGGAGCGGGATCGCGGGCGCCAGCAACTCAGAGTTCAGAATTTTGACTGATGGCACCTTTGCTTCATCGCAAATCGATGTTGTGTCCGGTCGCTGCACCACGAAAGAGATCTGTGCCGGCTCCACCGGAGTTGCGGCGGCCGCTGAGCTTCGGTTGGGGCTTGACCTTGTTGTAGTTGAGCTCGGCTACAACGATTGGCCACCTGATGCCGCGGCAGACATTGACGCGATGATGGACGCGTTG
>JAHRVJ010000039.1 GCA_019090765.1 Ilumatobacteraceae bacterium | reverse complement strand
GTTGAGCGTTCAGACATTCTCGTGAGGCTAGTGAGGGCAGGAGTATCCTGCTGGGGTGGCTTCGATCAAGGGATATTTCAGGCGTCTCCGCGGTGACCAAGTCGTGTCCACCGAGGCCGCGGCACTTTCTGGCGAACTTGCTGAACTACGTCAAACCGTGCTGAACATCAACCATGTCGTAACCGAGCTTCAGGCGACCGTGATGGAACTCAACCACGACGTTCGCTCAGGTGCCGATCGCTCTCTCCCACTGTTCATCGGATACGCGGAACGCCTGCGCCTCGACGCTGACACTGCAATCGGTGCCACCCAGGTAATTGAACGCCAACTTGCCCTCGTTGAGCAACGACTGGGAGAACAGGCCGAAGGCGTTCCCGGCGCAGGCCGCGCCTGACGATGCCGGCACCCGTCGGAGCGTTGCTGGTTGACGCGCGGCCAGTCGACCATCCGACGGCCAGGCAGCGAGGCATCGGCCGATACGTAACCGGGCTGCTTCGCGGGCTGACCGAGATCGGCGCCCCCCTTGTTGCTCTGTATGGAACAGACATCGAATCGGAGCTACTGAGTGAGGCGATTCCCGGTCTACCGTTGCGCCGCTGGAGCCCCGGTGTGGTGCGCGAGTATGCAGTGCCTGGAACCTGGTATCTCGCGACGCAGTTGATGCTGCACCCGATTCCGCTCGACCCGATTCCGTCGATTATCACTCAGGCTCGGTTGCCCGCGGCGGCAGTAATGTACGACGTGATTCCCTATCGATTCCCTGATCTTTATCAGGTCGAACCAAGCGCACGCAGACAGGCGCAGCTGAGGGCTCCGCTCGCGCGAACACTCGACGCGTTACTCGCGATCTCAGACTTCTCAGCCGCTACGGCAGCCGATGAACTTGACTTCCCAGCATCTCGAATCAGGACGATTGGGGCCGGGGTCGAACCGCAATTCGTGCGGCCACTGGTCCATGAGCGTCCGTCTCAGGAGAGCGTTCTGCCTCTCGATCTTGGCCCCTATGTCGTGGCGGTAACCGGCGGCGACGAGCGCAAGAACACCGGTGGGCTGATCAGGGCGTGGGGCATGGTCGACCCGGAGCTGAGAAGCAGGTTTCGGCTGGTGATCGCGACAGCTCACTCTCCGGACGTCCTCCGCCGCTGGGAACAGTGGGCTCGCGAAGCTGAGGTGCAGGGTGAAGTGTTGTTCACCGGAAGCGTGACCGACGACGAGATGGTGGCAGTTCTGCAAGGTGCTCGGCTGGCGGTCATGCCGTCGATCGAAGAGGGGTTCGGGTTGCCGGTAGTCGAAGCAGTCGCCTGTGGGTGTCCGGCCATCTGCTCAGACGTTTCATCGCTGCCCGAGGTTCTCGATGAGCCAGCCGCGTTATTCGATCCGTTTGAGCCGGCCTCAATTGCCCAAGCGATGGAGCAAGGCCTCACTGACGAGGCTCATCGCCAAGTGCTACTTGACGCAGGGGAGCGGGCAGTCTCTCGGTGGACTTGGTCACGCGTCGCCTCCGATGTCATGGACTCTCTTGAAGAACTGGGCCCGAGATGGGGGCAACAGCTCCGAGTTCCGGCGCCTCGGATGGCCATTGCCGGCCCGTTCGCTGGCTCCGAGTCGGGAATCGCGACCTACAACGAAAACCTCGTTTCCGCCCTCCATCAGGTCGGTGCTGACAACTCGGCCGTCGATGTCTTCGTCGACTCCTCAGCCAGCCCAGCGCCAACAGCCGGAGAACCTGATCGGTTCCCGCTTCGAGCGCTTGGTCGTTACCAGAAGCCCTGGAGCTACGACCATGTTGTCGCTGTTTTGGGGAGCTCGCCGCATCACGTTGCAACTGCCAAGCTTGCGATCGAGACGCCTTGCCACGTTTGGCTGCACGAGCCATCGCTGGTGGGCGTTCACGTCGGTCTTGCGCACTCGTCGGGCTCGGAGGGGTGGGCGCAAAGCTATGTGCAGGGGTTGCTCGCCCAGACCGAACCCGAACAGCTCATTGCGGGAATTACTGATCCTCTGGACGCGACACAACTAGAGGAAGCTGGGATAACCATGCTCGAGCCCACTCTGGCGAAGGCGCGATCAGTAATTGTCAGCAGCGAGTACGCCGCCGACGTCGTTCGCCGGGCTCGTCCGGACGGCCCACCACTGTTGGTGCTGCCGCTAGCCCATCCACCTACCCTGCCGCCACCGGGCCCGCCACAATCGGCGACTATCGTTGCGGTCGGTTGGCTGGCGGCCAATAAGGCGCCGATGCTCGCGGTGGAGTTGCTGGCCCACTTGGTGAAGAACAACTCGGGCATCGATCCGCGTTTGGTCTTCGTTGGGGCTGCGATGGGTGATCTGGCCGATCAAGTCAAAGACGTAGCGGAGGCCGCCGGCGTTAGCGACCGCGTCACTATCACCGGTCGTGTTGACGACGAGTCGTACACAGCGTTGCTGCATGGCGCTCGCGTCGGCCTTCAGTTGCGCCTTAATGAACGCGGAGAGATGTCGGCCGCGGTTTCTGACCTGTTGTCGCACGGAGTACCGACCGTCACCACGATGAACAGCGCGGGGCCGCCAAGCGCTGGCGTGCGGATAACTGGTCTGGATGTCGCGCGATTAGCTGCCGAAATAGTCCCGCTGCTTACCGAAGACGCCCTCTGGAGTACGGCCTCAGCCGATGCCCTAAGGCGTGCACAGGGTTGGACCTTTGACGATGTCGCGATTGCCCTAGTGGAGTGGTTGAACATGGTGGAAAACCTCGAACCGGGCGAGATTCACCGGCGATAGCCTCGCACGCGCCTATGGAACCTACTTTTCCGCTTGTGCGTGTCGTCGTGCTGAACTTCGACGGTGGGCAAATGACCTTTGATTGTCTCGATTCGCTGTTGGCAACCGATTGGCCCGACGAACGGCTGGAAATCGTGATGGTCGACAACGGATCGCTCGATGATGTCGTCGAAAAGATGGCGGGCGATGAGCGTTACCAATCGGTGCGCGTGCTTGAGCCGCTGGCGAACCTTGGCTTCGCCGGGGGATGCAATCTCGGAATGCGACTGCCGGGAGATCACGAGTACGTCGCGCTCGTCAACAACGACGCCACCGTCGCCCCCGGTTGGCTCAAAGCAATGGTCGGCCGCGCTGAGGCCGACAGCGGTATCGGTGCCGTCAACGCCAAGCTGCTGTTCTTCGATCGCTACCACACGATTGAACTCGATGTGCCTGACGCATCACACTTAGTGCGCGGTGAACATCGCCTCCTAGGAGTGCGCCTATCGGGCGTGCGGCTCGACGGCGAGCGTGTCGACGACCGACTGGCTTTTGATGAGGGCTTCCACGCCGCCGAAGGGCCGGTCTTGG
>JAHRVJ010000360.1 GCA_019090765.1 Ilumatobacteraceae bacterium | reverse complement strand
GAACGTAGTCGTCTCTACGCCGATGCCGACATGCAGGCTGAAGCGCTACTCACTGATGGCCGGGCCAAGATCGAGACCGAGATGGTCGAGCTCGAACAGCGAGCCGATGCCGACATTGCCGCTGCAGCTGATCGCTCGGCCGACGAGTTGCGCGCAGAAATCGCCCGCTACTCGAGCAACGCCGTGGAGAGCATTGTCAGTTCCACTCTTGACAACTCCGCACAGCAAGAATTGATCGAGAGCTTCATCACGCGAGTAGGAGCATCGTCATGAGCGACGCACGTATCGAAGGCTACGCCCGCGCACTATTCGAGATTGCCCGCGCTGACGGAACACTCGACGAGGTAGAAGACGAGTTGTTTCGGTTCGCCCGCTCCTATGAGTCGAGCGATGAGCTGCGCAACGCACTGACAGACGAACACATTCCTGCTGAGAAGCGCCAGGCAATCGTGGAGGATCTCCTCGGTGGCAAGGCCACTTCAACCACCGTGCAGCTTGTCTCGATGGTGGTCGGCTCCGGTCGCAGTCGTGACCTGCCAGCGATCGTCGACAGCCTTGTCCAGCGAGCAGCCGGCGCGAAGCAACTAGATGTTGCCGAGGTCCGGACCGCAGTGGCGCTCACTGACGACCAACAAGCACGCCTCAAGGCTGCACTTGAAAACTCAACGGGCAAGAGCCTCAATCTCAAAGCGATCGTCGACCCCACAGTTCTTGGGGGAGTGGTCGCCACCATCGGTGACACCGTCATCGACGACACCGTCCGTACTCGTATCGACCAGCTACAGAGCCGTCTGTAAAGGATCAGGAAGAGACCCATCATGGCTGAGCTGACCATTTCCGCCGCCGACATCGCGTCGGCACTCAAATCAAACCTCGAAGGCTTTGAGCCCTCGCACGAGGCCCGCACCGTGGGCCGAGTCGCTGCTGTTGGCGATGGCATCGCCCGCGTCAGCGGGTTGCCTGACGCAGCAGTGAACGAACTGCTCGAATTCGAAGATGGCTCCGTCGGCCTTGCGTTGAACCTTGACGAGAAGTCGATCGGCGCCGTCGTACTCGGCGATGTCGACAAGATCGAAGAGGGCCAAACTGTCAAGGCCACCGGAAGCATCCTTTCGATGCCAGTCGGCGACGGCATGCTCGGACGCGTTGTCAACGCGCTCGGTGAGCCAATCGACGGCAGCGGGGAGTTGATCGGTACCGAACAACGCCGAATGGAAATTCAGGCTCCCGGAATCATGGGTCGCAAACCCGTGCACGAGCCGCTCCAAACAGGCATCAAGTCGATCGACGCGATGACCCCGATCGGTCGCGGTCAGCGCGAACTGATTATTGGTGACCGCAAGACCGGCAAGACCACGATCGCAGTTGACACGATCCTTAATCAGCGTGGTCTCGGTGTGAAATGCATCTATGTGGCCATCGGTCAGAAGAGCTCGACTGTCGCCCAGACCGTCGACCTGCTCCGCCAGAACGGTGCACTTGAATACACCGCAGTTGTGGTGGCCTCTGCCGCTGACCCAGCCCCGTTCAAGTACCTAGCGCCATACGCTGGTTGTGCGATTGGTCAACACTGGATGGACAACGGCGAGCATGCATTGGTTGTCTACGACGACCTTTCCAAGCAGGCCGAGGCCTACCGGCAGCTGTCGCTGTTGCTTCGTCGCCCGCCGGGCCGCGAGGCCTACCCCGGCGACGTGTTCTATCTGCATAGCCGGCTGTTGGAAAGAGCCGCCAAGCTCTCCGACGAGATGGGCGCCGGTTCACTGACAGCGCTCCCGATCATCGAGACCAAGGCCGGCGACGTTTCGGCGTTCATTCCGACCAATGTGATCTCGATTACCGATGGTCAGGTGTACCTGCAGGACAACTTGTTCAAGTCGGGCGTTCGACCAGCAGTCGACGTTGGTATCTCGGTATCACGCGTTGGTAGCGCCGCCCAGATCAAGTCGATGAAGTCGGTGGCCGGCACGCTCAAGGGTGACCTTGCCCAGTTCCGTGAGCTCGAGGCATTCGCCACGTTCGGTTCTGAGCTCGATGCAATTTCGAGTGCCCAACTCGAGCGCGGGTATCGACTGGTTGAGCTGCTAAAGCAGCCCCTCAACAGCCCGATGCCGGTTGAAGAACAGGTCGTTGCGATCTACTCGGGCACGAACGGCTACCTCGACGACATTCCTGTCGACGATGTGGTTCGCTTTGAGGCCGAACTACTCGACTACGTGCGAACAACTCACGCAGGTCTGCTATCGGAAATCAAGTCTGGCCCTGTCCCTGACGGATTGGCTTCGGCGATCGAGAGCTTCAAGGCGTCATTCACCGTGTCCAGCGACGGTCACGCTGTTGATCCCACGAGCGTCGACGAAGACGAACTCGGTGACGCCGAATCCGCCAAGACCCTGGCGACGGAGTGATCTAGATGGCAGGTGGTCAGGAGCGCATTCTTCGCGAACGTATTCGTACCGTTCAAGCAACGAAGAAGATCACGCGCGCCATGGAACTGATTGCGGCGTCGCGCATCGTCAAGGCGCAGGCGCGAGTGACGGCGGCTGTGCCGTACTCGGAACAGATCACCGAGGTCGTCAAGGATCTCGCGGCTAGCGGTGCGTCTGCTGATTCGCCAATGCTCGCGGGCCGCGACGAG
>JAHRVJ010000359.1 GCA_019090765.1 Ilumatobacteraceae bacterium | reverse complement strand
CTGATGGGTGAGATGAGCACGCGTGAAGCTGGCGGATACGTGATCGTGCAGATCATCGGTGGGTGCATTGGCGCGATGCTGGCGAACCTGATGTTCTCCGACCAGACCGGTAGGGGCGCGGTCTTCCTCTCCGAGACCCACCGTGATGGCTGGCCAATCTGGCTGTCAGAGGTGATCGCCACTATCGGTCTATTGCTGATCATCCATGGTGCCGTTCGCCATGGAAAGCCTTATGTCGTTGGGGTATCAGTCGGCGTTTGGATTGGTGGCGCCTATTTCTTTACATCCTCGACAAGCTTCGCAAACCCGATGGTTTCAATCGCTCGGACGCTGAGTGACACCTTCGCCGGGATCGCTCCATCGTCGGCACCGATGTTCATCGCGATGCAACTGGTTGGGGCGTTGGTCGCGTTCGCTCTGATTAAGCCGCTATTTCATCACCATCGCGAGCCCTGACCCTTTCGGGCACATGCCTGACCCCGCCCTTGCGTGGCATGCTGGCAGCGGAGGTAACACAATGAGGGAACTACGTCTCGCAGACGATTACCAGCAGGCACGCACGGCGTTCAGAGGCGCAGCCGAGGCAGCCGGAGCGGAAATGGAGGCTCACCCTCACCCCTTACAAGGGCCCGGTGGCGAGGACCTCGCCGTCGACGTTGCCGTGGTCGGCAACCCCGCGGCTGATGCCGCCCTACTCATCGTCTCAGGCACACACGGCGTCGAAGGCTTTACTGGGTCGGAACTCCAGCGCCGATGGCTCGAGGTCTCCGCCCGGAACTGCCCCGACGAGGTGCGCGTCGTGTTGATCCACGCTTTCAATCCACATGGGTTCGCCTGGGTCCGACGGGTTAATGAAGACAACGTTGACCTCAACCGCAACTTCATCGACTGGGCCAAGCCACCGCCCGCGAATGACGACTACGCCAATCTGGCTCCGCTACTTGTGCCCGATTCGTGGGACGAAGACACCCAACAAGAAACAACTACGGAGCTGCTGGCGTTTGCCGAACGGGAGGGATTCGAGCAACTGCAACACGTGGTGAGCAGTGGACAGTTCAGCCACCCCACCGGCGTGTTCTATGGCGGTACCGGTCCAGCCTGGTCGCATCGTTGGATGCGTGAGAACGCGTCCAGGCTGTTGAGCCCAGCACGTCGTGTTGGTGTTGTCGATTTGCACACCGGCCTCGGCCCTTCAGGACACGGCGAGTTGGGATCCAGCGCCAGAGCGAAAAGTTCGAGCTTTCAACGAGCGACCACATGGTGGGGGGACGTTCGCTCGATAGTCGACGGGGACTCAGTTTCGGCCACCCTGACCGGTGAGTGGCTGGCACGGTTCGACGACTTTGTGCCCGACACCGAGATCACCGGGGTGGGGCTCGAATACGGCACCGTCGACATCATCTCGGTACTCCAGGCGCTGCGCGCTGACGCCGTCCTCCATGCTCATGGAGACCCCGCTGCGCCAGAAGCTGCCGCGATCCGCGCCCAGGTTCGAGCTGCGTTTGCTGACGATGATCCGAGATGGATTGCAAAAGTTCTCTTGCGCTTCGACGAGGTGATCGCTGCCGCTCTGACAAACTTGGCATCAGATGGGTGAGAACTGGGACGACATCGCCGATTGGTGGGTTGATGCAGTTCGTGAGGACCCCGGCCAATCCGACGACACCCTCGCGATACTCAGCGAGTTGCTCAGCGACAGCAATCACAGCCGCGAAGGTGACAGAAGCCGTTCCCTGACCATCGACCTGGGGTGTGGCGAGGGCCAATCGATGAGGCTCATCGACGGTTCGGTGATCGGTACCGACTACTCCATGGATCTGTTACGTCGAGCAGCATCCGCCGGACCGGTCGTCCTGGGTCGCATGCCAGATCTCGGTTGGGTACGGCCTGGGGTGTTCGACAGAGCCGTCAGTGTCGGCTTGCTAGATGTCATCGACGATCACGTCAGTTTCTTCAGCAGCGTGGCGCTTGCCGTGCGTCCGGGCGGTCAACTGCTGGTGGTCATCAATCACCCCGTTGCCACCGCCCCAGAGTCCGAGCCCTTGGTTGACCCAAATGGCGAGATTCTCTGGCGTTGGGGTAACTACCTGACGGCTGGCTCATGGCCGCACGAAGCCGGCGAGCGCACAGTTGACCTGGTCCACCGCCCGGTGGGTGAATTACTCACAGCCGCAGCCACGGCAGGCTGGAACCTTGACCAAATGATCGAACGCGGGCCCAGCGCAGCCAGCATCGAACGGTTCCACGAGTATCACGGCCAAGCGCACATACCGAGCCTCGCCGGATTCTGTTGGACCAGAGGACCCTCCCGCTGACCCTCTACGCTCAACGCGAATGTCCGAACCCCCGCTGATCAGCAAACTGCCCAACGCGACCGGCGACGACGTTGACGCCGACGAAGTCCTCACCGGCTTCGTCGACTACACCATCGAACTCGGCCTTGAGCTGTACCCGGCGCAGGAGGAAGCGATCTTTGAGTTTCTCCTTGGCAACCACGTCATCCTCAATACTCCGACCGGGTCGGGAAAATCGCTGGTCGCAACCGCAGCACATTTCGCGGCGCTAGCGGCCGGTCGCCGCAGTGTCTACACGGCACCGATCAAGGCGCTGGTCAGCGAGAAGTTTTTCGCCCTCTGTCGTGAGTTCGGGTCGGAGCGAGTGGGGATGGTCACTGGTGACGCCTCAGTCAATCCTGACGCTCCCATCATCTGTTGCACACAGGAGGTGCTCGCGAACTGGGCGCTTCGCGACGGCCCCGCCGCTGATATCGATGTCGCGATCGTCGACGAGTTCCACTACTACGGAGACCCGCAGCGTGGCTGGGCTTGGCAGCTACCGCTCCTTGAACTTCCTCACGTTCAGTTCTTGCTGATGTCGGCCACGCTTGGCTCGGTCAAGTTCTTCGAGACAGATCTCACCGAACGCAGTGGCCGGCCGACAACTGTCGTGCGCTCATCGCAACGACCGGTGCCGCTTGACTTCGAGTACCGCACGTCCACGTTGCACCAGAGTGTTGAGGAGCTCCTTGGGTCTGCCAAGGCCCCGGTCTACATCGTGCATTTCACACAGAAGGACGCCACCGAAGCAGCCCAGAACTATGTATCGCTCGATCCACTTACTAAGGACGAGAAGACGGCGGTGAAGGCGGCGTTGGCTGACTTTCGCTTCGACTCCCCAATCGGCAAGGACCTCCGTCGGTATCTCGTGTCCGGCGTTGGCGTTCACCATGCGGGGCTACTACCCAAGTATCGGTTGCTGGTCGAGAAGCTCGCTCAAGACGGACTGCTGAAGATCATCTGTGGCACCGACACCCTCGGCGTCGGGGTAAATGTGCCGATCCGAACGGTGCTGTTCACACGACTGTGCAAGTACGACGGGATCAGTGTGAGGATCTTGTCGAATCGCGAGTTCGCCCAGATCGCTGGCCGTGCGGGTCGCAAGGGTTTCGATGATCGTGGCGATGTGTGGGTGCAGGCTCCGCCTCATGTGGTTGAGAATCGGAGAGCCGAGGAGAAGGCGGCTGCTTCCGGCAAGAAGAAGGTCGTCAAGAAGAAGCAGCCCGACCGTGGGTACGCCCACTGGACCATCGACACTTTCGAGAAGCTCAAAGACGGCGAACCCGAAGCATTGAAGTCGCATTTCCGAGTTAATCATCAGATGGTGATGAGCATGCTTGACCGTCCAGTGATCGAAGGCGTTGATGGATGCGAAGCGACGCGGCGCCTGCTGGTCGACAATCACGAGCCTCGCCGTCGTCAACGCGACCACATTCGGCGCACGATTGCGATCTACCGCTCGCTGGTTGCCGCCGAACTGTTGGAGTTCCCCGCTGAGCCCGATGAGTTCGGTCGTCGTGTACGGGTCAACTTCGATCTGCAAGACCAGTTCGCGCTTCATCAGCCGCTGTCGCTTTGGGCGGTCGAGGCGCTCGGCCAACTCCCCGCCCCCGAGGATGGTGAAGAGGTTGACCATGCTCTCAACGTGCTCACTGTCGTCGAATCAGTTCAGGAAAATCCGGGAGTGGTCCTGGCGGCTCAGCTCAACCGAGCGAAGTCCGATCTGATGGCCGAGATGAAGGCCTCTGGCGTCGAATATGACGAACGTATCGAGCGGCTGAACGACGTGGAATACCCGAAGCCGAATCGTGAATGGGTATACGGCAACTTCGACGAGTTTCGGGTCCGTCATCCGTGGGTCGGGCAAGACAATGTGTCACCGAAGTCGATCGTACGCGAGATGTACGAGCGGGCGATGACCTTTGGCGAATACGTCCAAGACTATGGGCTCAAACGGTCCGAAGGCGTGGTGCTGCGTTACTTGTCTGACGTGTATAAGGGCTTGGTTCAGAACGTGCCAGAGGGGATACGTAACGCCGAACTGGACGATCTCATTGCATGGTTGGGCGCGCTTGTCCGCCAAGTTGATTCGAGCCTGATCGATGAGTGGGAGCGGATGCTGCACCCTGCTGAGGATGAACGCAAGGATGCTGCTGTGCGTCCGGCTCCCCGTGATGTTGAGCGCACCATCGTGGATGATGAGCGCTCGTTCCGTGTGATGGTTCGCAACCGAATCTTCGATTGGGTGCAGCGCCTTGCCCGGCGCGGTGGCTACGACGAGATTGTCGCCGAAGCAGTCGATTCAGAGCGCTGGAGTTCTGGTGAAGCTGTAGTCGAAGCAATGGCGCCGTATCGCGAGGAATTTGATGATGTACTCGTAGACGGCGGTGCCCGTTCGGGAGAACTGTTTTCGTATGACCGGTCAACGTCGCTGGTAACTCAGATCCTGCGTGACCCGGAGGATTCAAACGAGTGGCGAATAGTTGCAAAGGCCGACCTCGAAGCCTCTGCCGCCGAGGGTCGCGTGGTGTTGCGCTTGGTTGACATCACCAACGCTGCCACCTGAGGCGCCAACCTCAGCGGCTTGAGTCGAGTTCGTCGAAGACACGAACACCGTCACGTAGCGCTCCAACGATGTGCCCTTCGCCCGGGAAGATCTCCAACTCGACATCACCGCCGAGTTCCTCCAGTTCTGCCGCCGTTTCCTCCATCGGCACTACCCACCCGGTGTCTTCACCGCCAGCGAACATCCTGACGGGAATCTCGGTGAG
>JAHRVJ010000358.1 GCA_019090765.1 Ilumatobacteraceae bacterium | reverse complement strand
GAGAAGGGCGGTCGCCCCGGGCCGGAGGTGTCTGTTGGCAAGCTCGCCGCAAGCCACCTGCTGAGGACGCTCCGCGAAACGATGTTCCGGGTTTGTGGACCAGAGACAACCCTGTGGGGTGACGACGCACCCCTTGGCGGGCGAATGCACGACATCGGGTTCGCCTCATACTTGATCTCGATCGGTGGTGGCACAGACCAAATCCAGCGCAACATCATCGGCGAACGCGTCCTCGGTCTGCCACGGGAACCGCGCGTCGATAAGGGCGTTGCCTTCAACGAGCTGCTAGTCGGCACTCAGGATCGCCCAGCCTGAATCGCGCGTCGTCGATTACCTCGAGGGGCGAGGATTCCGAGTCAGCGGAGGGTGTCTGCGAGAGGGATGCGAATTGTGATCACGGCGCCGCCGGTGTCTTTGTTCGAGGCCGAAACGTCTCCGCCGTTGGCCTCGACGATTGCCTTGACGATGCTCAGGCCGATACCAGCTTCGCCCTTGGTGTCTCCTCGCTGGTAGCGATCGAATACTGACCCCAGCTTCGACTCGTCGAAACCGGGTCCGTCGTCGGTGATCTGAACGACGCCATACCTTCCTTCGGTGAGGCTCGTGAGCTCCACTCTTTCGGCTCGCCGGACTGCGTTGCGCACAACGTTGTCAAGGGCCTGGCGCAATAGTGCCATATCGGCGTCAACGATTACAGGGTTGCCAGGCTCAGCGACAACAACCGAGTCTTCTGACCGTACCGATGCTGCTACTTCCTCAGCCAGCAAATCGAGACGTAAGGGGGCCAGCCGCGGAATGGCCTGGCCCGAATCGAAACGAACGAGATCGAGTAACTCGTTGACCCCGGTTGATGCGCGTTCGGCGGCGGACCGAATCTCCGACAATGAACGGACGTACTCTTCGCTGGAACGTTCACGGCTCAGCGCCTGCGAACTTGACGCCATGATCACCGCCAGCGGCGTACGCATCTCGTGGGCCGCGTCTGCCAGAAACCCCTGCTGAGCATCGATAATTCGCTTAGTCGGGCCAAGAGCGAGACCGGCTCCCACCCAACCAAGCCCGAAGCTCGCGACCCCTAGCCCGAGCGCTGTCAACACGGTCCGCCACTTGAGACTTGAGAGGTCGTTGTTGCGTTCGCCAGTTTCAGCAACGGTGACGAGCGCTTCCCCTTCATTCAGAGGGCGGATGTAGGCGCGATAGGTGTCGACCGAGTCGAGGGAAAAGTCGCGAAACTCCGGGTTGCTGCCAGCCTCGCTGACCCATGTGAACAGTGGAGGTTCGAGGTCGGAGTCGTAAAGAGCGTCGGAGTATTCCTCGAATTCGTTCACATACCAGGTGGACCAGTAGATCTCTTCACGATCGTCGAGGTAAACGGCGAGTTGGGCGTACTCCATTTGCTCAAGGAGTTGGACATCGAAGTCGTCCCGGATCGCTTCGGCTCGCGCCGAATGCCATAACAGCAGCGGTCCGATTGCCAGCGCCGCAGTCACCACTCCGAACAGAATGGCGAGACGGAACCGTAGACGTCGAAGCTTCACGCCGATGAGTCTGTCATTGCTGTGCGGCCTCTTTGATGATGCGGTACCCGACGCCGCGCACAGTTTCAATTGCTGTGTCGAGGTCGGGCATGTCGAGCTTGCGGCGAAGATTTGCAACATGGACATCGACCACGTTGGAGAGCCCGTCGTAGTTGGCATCCCAAACAGCTTCGAGCAGGTCTGTGCGAGGAACTACTTCGCCAGCTCGATCCATCAGATAGTGCAATAGGGCGAACTCGCGCGCGGTGAGCGGAACCTGAATTCCAGCTCGGCTGACCACATGTGCAGCAGGGTCAAGCTCGATCTCAGAAGCCGTGAGGCGGGGGCTGCGAGCGTGGTCGGGCCGACGCAGCAGCGCCCTGACCCTTGCCGACAGCTCGGGGTGATCAAAGGGCTTGGTGAGGTAATCGTCGGCACCGGCGTCGAGCCCGCGCACCTTGTCGCTCAACGAATCGCGAGCGGTGAGTAGTAGTACTCGAGCAGGGTTTCCCGCGCTTCTAAGTTTGTGGCAGAGATCGAGTCCATCGCCATCGGGCAGACCTAGATCGAGCACGACCAACTGGTAGGTGTTGATGGCGACCGCCTCAGAGGCTGCGGCAAGTGTGCGTTCCCAGTCGACGGCATGGCCATCTTCGGCTAGGCCGCGCTGTACGACCTGCCCAAGAGAAATGTCATCTTCCACGACCAGGACGCGCATCTGCACATGATCGCACGCGCAACATGAAGATTTCGTGAGGAATGACTTCATGTTCGGTTCATGGTTGATCTGCGCATCTATTCCTCATGGCATCGCAGCATCAGTCGATCATCAAGTCCGCTCTCCGGCCACCACGCATGGCATCCAGTAGTGAAGACCCAGTCGGTCACGTACTGCGTCGATTGGTATTCGGCCCTACACCGGAGCAGCGGACAAGATTCGGTTCGGCAAGTCCCGCCGAGGTCATCCAGGCGCTGCTTGTTGACGGCCCGATCAAGGTCAAGACGCCCCAACTCAATGAAAAGTCCGATGACGAGGAGGCCGTGGAGTGGTGGCTCGACATCATGCGCCGGCCCGAGGCGGGTCTACACGAGCGGATGGTCTGGTTCTGGCACGGCCACCTCACGTCGGGTCTCGACAAGGCGTCACCACTGGAGATGGTGACGCAACTGGGCCTGCTGCGTCGGAATGCGATGGGCAACTTCCGCACCATGCTTCAAGAGATCACGGTTGATCCAGCGATGCTTTATTGGTTGGACGGCGCCGATAGCTACGCCGAAGCCCCAAATGAGAACTATGCGCGAGAAGTGATGGAGCTTTTTGCGCTGGGCCGTCACTCTGGCGCCTACACCGAAGCTGACGTCCGCTCCGGGGCCAAAGCACTCGCCGGCTACTGGGTCGATGACGAAAACAACAGCGTCGTGTTCGAGAGAGAAGACGCCCTATCGGGGTCGGTCGAGTTTCTCGGCGGGCAGGTGAGCAGGGCGGCGGATGTGATCGACGCGATTTGTGATCACCCGATGTGTGCACGTTTCGTTGCGGGGAGCGTCCATGAGTACTTCTTCGGAACGGCCCCGTCGGAAGGCCGACTCGATGCGCTCGCCAGGGTCTTCTCCGACGCTGACCTGGAGATCGCCCCGCTCGTGGAAGCAGTGGTCACGGATCCGGCGTTTCTCACTCACTCGATGAGCCGTCCCCGAAGTGGGTTGGAGTGGTTCCTTGCCTTCGAGCGGCTGGTTGATACCAAGGTTGATATCTGGACGTTGGAGCTTCTCGGCCAGATCCCACTCAGCCCTCCCAACGTCGCGGGGTGGCCCGACAACGAGCGTTGGTTGTCGAGCGGATCGGTGATGGTCAAGGCTGAGACCGCCATCGACTATTCGTGGGACTCCGCCACGCTCGACAGCAGCGATCCTGTGGGCGACGTCATCTCGCGAGCGGGCTTGCTTTCCGTATCGGATTCCACGCGGGCAGTTCTCGAAGAGGCTAGGGGCAAGGCCCAAGGCCGCCGAGAAGAAGCCACGCTGCTGCACGGCGTGATGGCCATGAGCCCCGAATTCGCACTCACCTGAACCTATTTGCCCCAAGAGACCTGGAGAAACAAATGCCGACACAGATGTCCCGCCGAGAAGTGATTGCCTGGCTCGCTGCCGGCACCGGAGCTGCTGCCGCCGGTGCCAGCGTGCTGCTCAACGACAGCGGCTCGCCCGCAGCCGCACCTCGGATGACCAGCGATGGCAGAGTATTGGAGAGCACCGGCAGAACAACGATGCCGAGGTCGGTGGCCCCGCCCGTTGGCGGCGAGCGACTGCTTGTTGTGTTGGAGATGCTCGGTGGCAACGACGGCATGTCGATGGTTGTCCCGTACGGATCAGCTGCGTACTACGACATGCGCCAGGACACAGCGATCGCTCAGAACGAGGTCCTTCAAATCGATGATGAGGTCGGCCTACATCCGAACCTCAACAAGATGCACAAACGTGGGATCACCCTGGTTGAAGGTGTGGGGTCAACCGTGCCCAACGGGTCACATTTCGAGATGGCCGCACGTTGGTGGGGTGGCCACTCTGCCGTAGTCGACGACAAGACCGGCTGGATCGGTCGCCTCGCCGACATCCTCAATGATGGGTCGACACCTGCTTCGGCGCTTTCGATCGGATCAGGTGCCCACCCCATCGCCCGTTCGGTGGGTGGCAAGGCGCTGTCGATCCCCAGCGTCGATGCAATCCATGCAGTGGTCGGAGCTGACAGTGACGACGTCCTTAGCAGTTCATTCCAGCACGCGCTCCGCGGTTTCGCCGATGGCCAGGACGGAGTGCCGTCTACTGGACTGATTCGTAACACGCTCACCGAAACGCTCGACTTCGCCGAACGCCTCACCGCGGCTCAGGGCGGCGAAGGAAATGAGGTTGAGAGTCGCCGAGAACGGCTGGGATATGGCAACAGTGGGCTGAGCGATTCGTTACTGCTCGCGGCCAACGTGTTCGCCGCCGAGACCGGCGTCAGGGTGCTGCACGCAACGATGGACGGCGACTTCGATACTCACGAAGGGCATTCCTGGAGGCATCCCGAGCTGATGCAGGATCTTGATGACAGCTTGGAGGGCTTCCACAATGACCTTGCTGAGCGCGGTCTCCAAGACCGAGTAATGGTGATGACAACCAGCGAGTTCGGTCGTACGACCGCCGAAAACGGGTCAGGGGGATTGGACCACGGTGCGGCTTCGGTGGCGTTCTTGTCAGGGCCGGGCACGGGTGGTCGCCGCGGAGAGTATGCGTCGCTAACCGATCTCGACGAAAACGATGACATGAAGGCGACCGTCCCCCTCGAGTCGTACATCGGTGGGGTAGTGGAAGGCTGGTTAGGCGTACCGAGCAGCGAAGTGTTCGGCACCGCCACTCCACTCTCGGTGAT
>JAHRVJ010000357.1 GCA_019090765.1 Ilumatobacteraceae bacterium | reverse complement strand
CTGATGCGTCTGAGCTGATCGAAGGTTTCCAAGCCGTCACCACTAAGCGGCTCGAATTCGAATCGGCTAGCAGTGAGCACGTCGCAGCCAGGTACGCGTACCGCACGCTGATCGCTCCGATAGCGGCTGAGGTTGAAGTGTGGTCGCCCGCCGCGGTCGCTAGTCGGTGCGATGAGCTCGTTGAACTCCGCAACAAGCGAGCGGAACTCTCTGCGAACGAGCGCGAAGCCAGGCGTTACGTCGACAAGGCGGTGAGCCAAAATGACCAGGTGCGTGAGCTGGAGAGTCAGGGCAACTCGAAAGACTCACTCGTTCGTCAGCGAGACGAGTTAAGTAGCCAAGTCGGGCTACTCAAAAAGGAGCGGTCGGGTCTGCAAGAGCAAGTCGGTGCGCTTGGCGAAAGGCTGGAGGGCATCGCTCAGGAGTCCGAACTGGCACGGCTCAGCGCCGAGGCGGGGGCACTTGATGAGGCCTCCGACGACCGAGTGATTGAGGCGGCCGCGCATAGTGTCGCGCGCCGGCTGTTGTCGGAGGTGGCCGAGCAGCAACGTCAGGCCAACCAGCCGGCACTCGTGAAACGGGCCAGCGAGTTGTTGGTCGCGGTGCAGTCCGAGTGGGAGCACATCCTCGTTAGCCAGGACGGGTCGACTGCGCAGGTTTCAGTGCGTGGCCGCAATGGTGTTGAGGTCCCAGCGCATCAGCTTTCCACCGGAGCGCGGGCGCTGTTGTATTTGGCTTTACGGTTGGCGATGGCCGACCAGGATGCTGCCGACCGCGGTTTTCGCTTCCCGATCATTTGCGACGATCCGCTGATCCATCTCGACGACGAGCGGTCCCGCCAGGTGTTGCCGCTGTTGGCCGAGGCGTCCAATAATGGTCACCAGGTGGTGCTGTTCACATGCCATCGCCGCACCGTTGAGGCGGCCAAAGCTGTCGGCGCGCGCATTGTGCCGCTCGATGGCGGCATCGTCTGAACGAACTCAGCAGGCGCCACCAGTGGTTGTCGGAGTGTTAACCCGCAAGCCAACTACGCGGCACCCCTCGCGTAATATCTACTGAGATGCTCCACCTGCACCACGCCGACGAGCTCGATCCCCTGCTCGCGTCACTGGCAGGTGTATTGGCTGTTCCGCCGCCCGACCCGTTCACGGCTGAGGTCCTAGTGGTTCCCACTGCGGGCCTGGCCGACTACGCCATGGCAGGGCTGGGTCGTCGGCTTGGGGAAACCGGTCTTGGCGACGGCGTCGTCGCCAATGTGGAGTTCATCTTCCCTGGGCGTTTCATGGCGCGAGCCCTTGGCGATCCGGTTCGTGCGAACGACTCACAATCAGATCCTTGGCAACTATCCCGCCTCACCTGGGCGGTGCTCGAAGAGTTGGTCGCTGGGTCAGTCCGGGTCCCTACTCCCAGCAACGACGACGTCGACCAGTGGCTACTTGCCCGTTACATCGCCGATCTCTTCGACCGGTACGCCACCCAGCGACCGCGAATGATCGAAGCCTGGGCAGCCGGCAGAGATGTCGATGGCACGCTCACCGCCGACGGCGAGCCCGCTCAGCTCAATCAGGCTCAGCTATGGCAGCCCGCGCTGTGGCGGGAGGTGCGGGCACGCATTGCTGTTCCATCCCCACCCGAGCGACTCCCGAGTCTGCTCGAGGCACTTCGGTCGGGTCGGGTGCAACCGTCGTTGCCGCAACGGGTGTCGCTGTTCGGGGCGGGGTCAATCGCGCCAACAATGTTGGCGGTGCTCACGTCGCTTGGTGAAACACGTGAGGTCCATGTGTATTTGCGGCACTCGTCGCGTACGGCCTGGGCATCGTCTCCGCATCGGCTTGGCGGATCGTTGATGGCCCGCAACATGCTCGACATTGCATCCCACACCACGCATCCGCTCATTGCGTCGTGGGGGAGGCCCCCGCTCGAAACTCGGGCGCTGGTCGGGGGTCTCGAGCAGGTCACCGAACACGCCGAGTCGGTTGACGCGAACTCAACGGCAGCACCCACCGTGTTGAGCGCGCTGCAGCACGCGATCCGGTTCGATGAGAAACCGGTGTTACAGCCGGGGCTCGATGCCTCCGACGGCAGCTTTCAGGTTCATGCTTGCCACGGCGAGGTCCGCCAACTCGAAGTGTTGCGCGATGCGCTCGGCCATGCCTTCGTCGCCGACCCAACCTTGGCCGCTCACGATGTTGTGGTGCTGTGTCCCGACCTTGAACGGTTCGCTCCTTTGGTAGAGGCGGTGTTCGCTCGTGGCTCGCTACCCATTCCGGTGCGGATCGGCGACAGGTCCTTGACCACCGACGATCCGCTTACGGGGGCATTGCCGGCGTTGCTCGGGCTCGTCTCGGGTCGGGCAAGCCTGTCGGAGGTGCTGGCGTTTGTGCAGGCCGATCCCGTTCGTACGCGGTTGGGTTGGTCGATCGGCGACATCGAACAACTCGCTGGCTGGTGTAGTGAACTCGGCACGCATTGGGGTCTGTCGCCCGAGCACCGAACGGCTTGGGGCCTTCCCGAAACAATCACCGCTGGCACGTGGCGGTTAATGGTCGACCAACTCTTGGCGGGCAGCGCCATGTCGGCGCCTACGCCCCGGGTGGTGGTTGGCGAAGTGGTTCCTTTCGACGATCTTGGTTCCGACGACCTGGCACTGGTCGGCACGTTGGCTGATCTGCTGGCGCGTCTCGTCGACCTGCATCTCGTAGTGCAGGAGTCGCGTCCCGTTGGCGAGTGGGTCGAGTTGTTACACGACATGCTCGACACGTTTTGTGCCGTCGACGACGACCAGGCGTGGCGCCAACAGCGAGTGCATCGCGAGCTCGATGCGATATCCGCGTCGGCCCAGCTCGGTGATTCCGTCGCTGATACGTGTGACATCCCACTGGCCATTGCCGACATCCGGGCTTTGCTCGCCGACTCGTTTGCGGATCGTCCCGGTCATCTGTCGTTACGCAGCGGATCGGTAACAGTCAGCTCACTCGTGCCGCAACACGGTGTTCCTGCACGCATCGTCTGCTTGCTCGGCCTCGACGACGGCGCACTTCGAGCGGGCACTTTCGATGGCGATGATGTGCTGGGTGGCCACCCGTGTATCGGAGAACGTCACCCGCGGTTCCAAGGTCGTCAGGTGCTACTGGATGCGGTGTTGGCTGCCAATGACCAGTTGATCATCACTTGCAATGGGTCCGATATCACTACTAATCACAACACCCCGCTGATCGTTCCGCTCGTCGAACTACTCGATGTTGTCGGGCAGACCGTCGAGTTGGGTGAGCGTCGGTCGCCGATCGTTACTCACCATCCCCGGCACGGTTTCAATGAGGCCGCGCTGCGGCCGAGCGAACTTGTCGCGGGCATTGAGTCGCCGTTCACTTTCGACACGGCGATGCTCGCCGCGGCTCAGGCTCGCCGGGCCACTGCCGCGGCTCTTCCTGCATCCAACGATGCTGTTGCGTCCGCGTGGAGCCTGCCTGGCGTTCCATTCGCTTCAGCCGACCTTGATGACCTCGTTGATGCCATCGTCAATCCGTCCAAGGTGTACCTCCAACACCGTCTGAGTGTCCGTTTGCCCGTTGAGGCAGAGAGCTTGGATGACGGCCTTCCGATTGCTGCCGATCCATTGCAGGTCAGTCAGCTAGGTCGTGACCTGCTCGCGGCTCGTCGTCACGGTGAAGACGTCGCCGAATGGATGGCAGTCGCTCGTCTTGATGGCCGGTTGCCCCCCGGTGAGTTGAGTTCCGACGCGTTGGTAGCCGTCAGCACCGAGATTGGCGCACTGGAAGCTGTTGCCGATCGGTGGGGGGTGACACTCATTACGCCCGACGAAGTGCTTGTCGATCAGCAACTACCGGCGGGGTCGTTGGATGGTGACCGCGCTGCTCTTCACGTCACCGGAAGTGTCGCTGGAATTGTTGGGACGCGCGTTGTTGATATTCGTTTTGCCCGTCCGCGGCCGTCGCACCGTCTTGCCCTGGCGGTGCGTCTCGCGGCCATCCAAGTTCAAGACCCCAAGGTTGCATGGTCGGGGGTGCTGATCACTCGCGGCAAAAACAGTAGTGCCCAGCCAACCGCGCTGGCCATGCGCTTGCGAGGCTCAGATAGAGACCGGCTGGCAAACGCCGCGAGCGTTCTTGCACTCGCCGCTGAGCTGCTTGAGTGGTCGCGTCGCGACTCTGTTCCGCTGTTCGATGTGGTCTCAGAGCGGCTCGCTGTCGACGATTATGTCGGGGCGTACCAACAGCTCGAACGACACTGGTATGACGCGTTCGTGAGTTTCTTGTGGCCCGACCCATCGCTCGATTCGCTCCTGCTCGATCCGATTGCCGAGACCGATCCGCCACTGCTGGCTGAGTTCACTCGATCCGACGACCGCGATCGTCGCGATGGTCGGGCAGTGGCGGTGGCGCGGTGGGTTTGGCAGATCTTTACGAATGCAGTCGAGGTCACCGAGGAGCTCGACGATTCCGGCGAGCCGGTGTTTGGCGAAGGGCACGACGAGGGTGGTGAAGCGTCGTGAGCGAAGAATTCGACCTCGCCGGTCCGCTGCCATCGGGGAGATTGGTGATCGATGCGAGCGCCGGGACGGGTAAGACGTATTCGCTCAGTGCGCTGGTCGCGCGGCATGTTGCCGAACGTGGGGTCGAAGCTGCTGAACTGCTGGTGGTCACCTTCACCCGCGCGGCCGCGGCCGAACTACGCGACCGAACCCGGCGCGCCCTGGTCGATGCGCTTGCGGTACTCGACAGCGGCAAGGTCCCTGACAGACATTCATGGATGCAGGTGCTGCTTGACCCCGACGAGGTTGAAGCAGCGAGGCGTCGCGACCGGTTGGCGGCTGCGGTTGCGAACTTTGATGAGGCCACCATCACCACTATTCATGGCTTCTGTCAGCAGGCGCTGCGTCAGAATGGTCTGCGCTCGGGTTCATCACTGAGCAGTGACTTCAGCGAAGGCAGCACAGCGGTGGTCGACGAGGTGTGCCGCGACCTGGTCGTCGAAGCGCTGGTCGACACCCCCGGCGCGTTGAACTGGGGAGGGAAAGCTGTCGGTCCCAAGACGGTTCTTACTGCTCTCGTCAACTCGGTCAATACTCTGCTCGGCAATCCGGGAGCAACCGTGTTGCCCGACCCGAGTGTTGATCTTCCATCGAAGAAGGACTCGGCCGAACGACTGACGCGATGGGTCGGCCTGGTACACCAGGCGGTCGCTGAGGTTGGGCGCCGTCGCCTCGTCCGTCAGGAGATGGGCTACGACGACCTGGTCGCACGACTAAACGATGCCATTACCGATCCTGTCGATGGGGCGGCCGTGATCGCCGGGTTGAACCACCGCTACAACTTGGTGCTGGTCGACGAATTCCAAGACACCGACCCGCTCCAGTGGCGGATCTTTGAAACTGTATTCACTGGCAACCTGGTCACGGTGGGCGACCCCAAGCAGGCGATTTACCGATTCCGCGGTGCCGACGTGCATGCCTACCTCGATGCGACTGACGGGTACGAACCGGTTCGCTTGCGGACCAACTATCGCAGCGACGCCGACCTTGTTGCAGCTACCAACGCCCTAGTCGAGGGAGTCGAACTTGGCGACTCGCGCATTGTTGCCGATCCCGTGCACGCTGCTCTCACGGCGGCCGACCGATCGCTTAGCCCGGGCGCGCCGGTTGTGGTCCGTAGGGTGTCGAGAGACCCGCGGTTGATGAAGGGCCGAGAAAATTCGTCTCCGCTAGTTGCGCGTTCGATCCTGAGCGATCTCGTGCAGGTCCTGATCGACCTGTTCGATAACCATCAGCTCGCCACCCCCGACGGCAGCGAACGGGCGGCCGCGGTTGGCCCAGGTGACGTCGCGATTCTGGTGCCATCTCACGCGCGGGCCGAGGAAGTAACGCGGGCCCTCGCGCGGGCCGGAATCCCAGCCGTCACCACTCGAACGGGCAGCGTGCTCGAAACTCCCGCGGTTGCCGAATGGGCGCTGCTCTTAGCGGCGCTCGAACGACCATCACATGCCCCAACTGTGCGTGCGGCCGGTCTCGGTGTTTTCTTGCGCTGTGAACCAGCAGACCTCGACCCGTTGGCCGAGGGCGCAACCGGCCGCCTGGCCGACCTCCAGCAGCGGTGTGCGCTGTGGGCCGATCAGCTGGCCAGCCGGCCGCTGCTTGCCTGGTACGACACAGTGCGATCCGAGAGCGGCCTGGTCGGGGCACTGCTCGGCGAGCACGGTGGTGAACGCGAGCTGACTGACATCGATCACATTGCAGAGGTACTGGCCACCGAGTTCGGCGGGTCTGGCACATCGGCGGTGGCTGTGGGCCGGAGCCTTGAGCGATTGCGGTTGGAGGCGGAGGGAACAATCGAGCCCGGCCCACAGATGCGCCGCATTGATTCTGATGCCAGCGCTGTTCAGGT
>JAHRVJ010000356.1 GCA_019090765.1 Ilumatobacteraceae bacterium | reverse complement strand
TCGCGCGTTTTCTCATCGGAGCGGGGTCGACGGTCGGTGCGGGTGGATTCTCGGTAGCGTTCGTTGCACCGACTCCTTCCCCCATTCCACGGTCGAAGGAGTTCACATGGTCCAGTTCACGCTCGCGGCGCTAGCGGTATTCGAGTCACATCACGGCATCGCATCTCGAGCTCAGCTCCGCAATGCGGGTTTGACGCAACACGCGATTCGTAGCCTGATCGCTGCCGGAAATCTGCAGCCGATATTGCGCGGAGCGTACCGGCTTCCGGCAGTTCCACTAGATGAACCAGCGCGATGCGTCGCAGTGTGCGCTGCACATCCCGAGGTAGCAATCAGCGGCCCAACTGCGGGCAGGCTCTGGGGTTTTCGCCGGATCCCTCGCGATCGCCGGATCCATGTTCTCGCCCCACCGGCTAGCCAGCCGACCACCGAAAGCTGGGTTGTTCCGTATCGCACGGCCGCGTTCCGCAAGCAAGACGTTGAAACTCGTCAGGACGGGATATCGGTCACCACACGCCAGCGAACTGCGTTGGACCTGGCCCGGATGCTGAATCCAATCGATCTGCTGTCGGTGATCGAACAGGCAGCGCGCGACGGATGCCTTAGCGACGATGACATGCGCCGAGTCGCGACCGATTGGAATTCGCCGCGCAGGCTATGGCTACGTCAGTATCTCGAAGTGCTCGATCGTCGTCTGGAGGGCGGAGCGGCCGACTCTCATCACGAGGTCGTCCTTGGCGACGCGCTCGACAGAGCGGGGCTAGTTGGACTCGTTCGGCAATTCTGGATTGACTTGCCCGGGTACGGTCCGGCGCGCTTCGATCTAGCAGTGCCGAAGATGCGGTGGGCGATCGAGGTCGATGTTTTCCCAACGCATTCAGAAACGGCGGGACGAGCCTCCGACTCCTGGCGCGACAGGTCGGCCGCTGAACTCGATTGGGTTGTCGAGCGGGTGCCGCAGGCTGCCTTCGGAACGGAACTTCGCGCAACTGTGCAACGACTAGTCAGAGCCCACCGCAATCGCCAAGCCCAGCTTCGATGAGAGTTCGTGCGAGGGGGTCGCGTTGAGACTCATCGGAAGGGGGAGTGGTCCTGCTTCGGTGAGAGTTCGTGCGAGGGGGTCGCGTTGAGACTCATCGGAGGGGGAGTGGTCCTGTTTCGGTGAGAGTTCGTGCGAGGGGGTCGCGTTGAGACTCATCGGAAGGGGCTGGACCGGGGCTAGGAGGTTGCTACGGCGCAGCTGAGTTGCATCATTTGGTCGACGCCTGCTTTCAGCTCGGCGTCACTGATGCGTTCGGTGTCGCCGCTCTCGCCGAGAAGGTCGCTCACTGTCATGATCGCGAGCGCCTCAATGCCTTTGACTGCCGCGATGGTGTACATCATCGAGGCTTCCATCTCGACGCCCAGGTGACCGAGTCGCTTCCAGCGTGCAAACGTGCCTGGGTCGGGGTCGTAGAAGATCCCCGAGGTGACGATCGGTCCCACATGGACCGGAGTGTCGCCCGCCCGGCTGAGTCGGGCAGCGGTCTCGGCAAGCGTGAACGTGGCGCTCGGGGCAAAACCTTCCATCGCGGCGTAGCGCAGGGGAGTCGTGTCGTCGGAGGATGCTGCCACGGCGATCACGGTGTCGCCCATCGCCATCCCATCGCCTAGTCCGCCACAGGTTCCGACGCGCACCAAACGCGTCACACCAAGCATGATCAACTCCTCGAAGACGATTCCTGCGCTCGGACAACCCATGCCGGTTGCTTGCACGCTGATTGGCCGACCCTCGAAGGTGCCGGTGAAGCCCAGCATCCCCCGTTCGCTGTTCACCTGGCGGAATCCGGAGTCGAAGAAGTTCTCGGCGATGTACTGCGCTCGGACTGGGTCGCCAGGGCACAACACGTTGGGGGCATAGTCGCCGGGTTCGGCGCGCAAATGAATCGGCATGCTGCAAAGGTATTACTTGAGGAACTTGCTTGTTGTGTTGTCGGCCAGAACTTTGCCATTCGTCTGACATTTCGCGCAGTAGTTGACGGTGTAGCCGGAGTACTCAACGGCGCGCACAGTGTCACCGCATTCTGGGCACGATTCGCCGGTTCGTCGGTGGACGGCACTGTGACGGTCTTTCGACGAGCTCATGTCGGCGCGGCCGCGCTCTTCGGTCAAGCTCTCAGCGATACATGACCGCGTGGCGTCGGCGATCTTCGCGGCCCCTGCGGAACCTAGCTTCTTGGTTGTTGCGAAAGGGGAGACCTGGGCTCGGTGACAGATCTCATTTGCGAGCCGCCTTCCAACGCCTGCGATGACGCGCTGGTCGCGGAGGAAGCCGTGGAGGCGCATCGAATTCTTTGCGAACAGGTTTGCCATTTCGTCGGTCGTGATGGTCGCCGCTTCCGGCCCCAGCCTGTCGAGCGGTGGGGTCGCTAGCGCTCCATCGCTTTCGACGCACCACACCCCCGCACGGCGTTCCTTGCCTTGTTCGGTTAACAGCAGCGCGTCAGCGTCGAATGAGTCGGCGTCTGGCTCTGCTGGTTCGAAGGTGAATCGAGCTTGACCACCGCGTGGTTTCGCAGACAGCTTCGTGTCGGGTAACAACCGTCCTCCCTGCATCAGATGCACTACGAAGGTGACCGGCTCGAAGCGCAACAACAGGTACTTGCCGCGCTGGCTGATACTGAGCAACGGTAAGCCGTAGGCGTCTTCGGGTGCGGGAAGCGCAGTCTTGAGTGCGGTGAAGTTGAACGGTTTGAACTGCGACAGGATGCGGCCGGCAAACTGCTCGCTCAGCCGCTCGGCGTGGGCCGCCACCTCGGGCACTTCAGGCATCGGCGACGGCTCCTGCGTTACTCGTACTTCGTGCGATCTTGCACAGTGGCGAATATGGCGGCGAGGCCGCCGAAGACAGGCTGTGCGTCGAGCAGCTTCTGCTGGTCACCGAAGAGCCGGATCTTGCCGCTGATGAACGCCTCTTGAGCATTGAGTTCACCGGTGGCAACGGCGATCGCCGTAGACCAGTCTTGCTCCATTTTGACGTCTTCGGGGTCCGCCGCCCCTGGGCCGAACTGTGCCTCACCGTCGCCAACCACCAGGTGGTAGGTGACGTCGCCTTCGGGTCCGTCGCTCACCACCTGGGTGACTCCGATGCGATGGGATTGTGCGATCTCACGCATTTGCTCGCTGGCTGCGACCTCGCTTGATAGTGCGGCAATCCAATCAAGACTTAGGTACCTGATCATGCCCCGTAGTCTGCCCGATCTCGGGGCATGATCCGCCGTACCGCTATGAACGAGGCCCGGTTAGGGCATCGTCGTCGGTCTGGTCCGCCGCCTCTGAGGAGTCAGCTGGGCTAGGTATCGGCAAGTGATCGAGGCCTGCTGCGCGTCGTGCCCGTGCCCTGCGACGGCGGTCGAACAGCCAGATGATCGACAACACGATCGCCGCCACGATGATGAACGGAGTTGCTACGGCAAGGACGAAACCGAGAGCAAACATGATGCCGGCGAAGACATCCCACCCCGAGCGGAAGGCGTCGGTGATGCCGTCGTCTTCGTTGATTACTGGTTCTTCTGCGACGGCACCCGGTGCCACATAGAGCAGGTCGATCGTGAGCGTCGACAGTTCAACCCGTTGTTCGATGTTGCGTTGGGTTGCCAGTAGTTGCTCGACGACGATCGTGTGCTCGGTGATGACTTGTTGGATCGTTACGATGTCGCTGAAGGTGCTGGCCTCGGCCAGCAGCACTTCGAACTGCTCAATCGTGGTTCGCTCAACGCGAAGCCTGATATCGATGTCGATGAGCTGTTCGGTCACATCGTCGGACGACTGTGTGCGACCCAGCAAGGTTCCGGCGGTCTGGTCAAGATCGGCGATGAGTGCATCAAGGTCGCGTGGCGGCACCTTCACCGTGAGGCGTCCGCTGCCGTTAACGCTGCCGTCTTCGAGCACGTCGCCAATGTTGACGTCGGCGTTGTACACGCTGCCGTTGTTTTGTCTAACGACGACTAGCGCGTCGTCAACTGCCTGCCGAATGTTGGGGGTGCCGATCACCACGCCTGCTTCAACTGCGATGGCCCGCCCGTATCCGTCGAGATTCAATGGCGCTGACGGAGCAACCGACCCAGCGGTTGACTCGTTCGCGACGGGTGCTTCGCCAGATTCATCCCTTGTGGATTCGGAGTCGATCGCTGGGGAAACTGAATCGGCGACGAACTGGTTGTCAGGGTCGTCGAGGGACCCAAGGCTGGAGTCGTTGGCGCCGCCGCTCGAACAAGCGGAGACCCCCAATACAACTAGTACGGCTAGGGCTGTGGTGTTTTTGGTTAATCTCCTCATGTCGATTGGACGCCGTCGACGGCCATCCGGTTCCCGCGGGTTCCCCGGCCGAGCTTCACCGGTGCTTTGAGGATCGTCAAACCAAACCTGTTCCGCCATTAGGTACTGGGAGTTCAGTCATGCACGAAATCAATCGACGCGAGTTCATCGCTATCGCATCGTTGCTTGGCGTAGGCGGTGTGCTGGCCGGGTGCAGTAATCCGCTTGAGGATGAGGACGACGGCGCAGAGAGTGCTGAAGCAGAACCAGATGAACGGGTACTCGTTATCGGAGCGGGCGTCGCCGGGATGTCCGCTGGCCACCTTCTCGCTCAGCGCGGGATTGACTTCCAGATCCTTGAGGCCGCATCGATACCCGGCGGCCGGGTGAAACGCACCGACGACTTCGTCGACTTTCCCATTCCGCTGGGTGCCGAATGGCTGCACGCCGCCGAATCGACCTTGGCCCAAATCGTCAACGACGGTTCGGTGATCATTTCCCAGCAAATGCGTGGGTACCTCCCCAGCGACCCGGTTGCAGAGGTCATCGATGGTGAACTCGTTTACGACACGATGGGCACAGGGTTCGACGACCTGAAGTTTGTGGGAAGTACCTGGCTCGACTTTTTTGACGAGTACATCGTGCCCAATATCGCCGACCGTATGGTGTTCGACACCCAGATCGTTGCCATTGACCATGGCGGCGACATGGTGACGCTCACCGATGCTGAGGGTGGGGAGTGGGTAGCTGACCGCGTCATCCTCACTGTGCCGATGAAGATTCTCCAAGACGGTGACATCGAGTTCACGCCAGGGCTACCCGAGAGCCACGTCGAGGCTCTTGACCGCGCCAACATCTGGACCGGCATGAAGGTCTTCTTGGAGTTTGACGAAGCCTTCTACCCAGTGTTCGTCGAAGCGGGGGATGGCAGCGCAGACGAACAGTGGGCGTACTATGACGCTGCCTACGGACAGGAGTCAGATGCCAATGTGCTCGGCCTATTCGTGGTCGGCGAGTCTGCCCACCGGTACCAGGAGCTAGACCCAGGCGATGAGTTGCGCGATTTCATCCTCGCTGAACTGGATGCCCTTTTTGACGGCGCCGCATCGCGCACCTATATCCAACACACGTCGCAGAACTGGAAGAACGAGCCCTTCGTCAGAGCCGCGTACCTAGCCGACAATGCTGACTCTGATATCTCTCAGATCCTTGGACAGAACATTGGACCCCATGTATTCATGGCCGGATGTAGTTATACCCGTTCCTCCGATTGGAGTTCAGTTCACACAGCGGTGAAGGCCGCCAGCGACGCGATCGAGGAGATGTTCCCCTAACGGCGTGTCGCTGCTTCAGCGAAGGCGGCCTGTTCTTGCTGAGCGCTGGTCACCGTTGTCAGCTGGCTGGACTGCGACAATAGGGCGGTGCCGTACCCCAAGGGAACATCTGGTGACATCCTCGACGACTTCGCGGCGCAGCAGCGCGGGCCGACCTACTCCAGTGTGACAGTCGAAATGGCCATGCTTGTCGCTGATCGATCGAGCGGTTTCCAAGGCGAAGTAGTTCGCTGGAACGCGGAGGGCATCACGCTCCAGAATCGTGAGAACTACATCCGCCACTTCACATGGAAGCCGGGTGGGTTTGGTGTTGGCGGTAAGTGGGTCACGCTCGTTAGACCGGCACGAGTCAATACCGCGAGCGAACGAATTACAGCCTCAGGCTCAGTCGCTGGCGATAGCCGGGCAAGAGTTGCGCAGGCCAGCCGAATTTGGGTCGAGGGCAAACATGATGCCGAGCTTCTCGAACACGTTTGGGGCGACGACCTTCGTGAACTCGGTATCGTCGTTGAACCGCTGCACGGTGCCGACGATCTGGCCGCCGCAGTCGCCGACTTCGGACCAGCCGGCAATCGCCGCCTGGGGGTTCTGCTCGACCATCTGGTCCCCGGCTCGAAAGAGACGCGGATCGCAGCAACCGTTGTCGACCCGAACGTGCTCGTGACGGGTCACCCCTTCGTCGACGTGTGGGCAGGTATCCGCCCCAAGGTGATCGGACTCGATGCGTGGCCTGAGATCCCTAAGGGCGATAAGCCCTGGAAAGAAGGGATGTGCGCGGCGCTCGGCGAGCCATTCGAAGGGTTTTGGCCGCGGCTACGAAATCGGGTCAGTACTTTTGCTGATCTCCGCCCTGAACTGGTCGGGGCGGTCGAGCAGCTGATTGATTTCGTAGCCGAAGCTGATTGATCAGACGAACGCCGAAGCGAACACCAGCGAAACGATCGTCATCACCTTGATGAGGATGTTCATTGATGGTCCGGAAGTGTCCTTGAAGGGGTCGCCAACCGTGTCGCCAACGACAGCAGCCTTATGTTGTTCGCTCCCCTTGCCGCCATGCGCGCCCGACTCGATGTACTTCTTGGCGTTGTCCCACGCCCCGCCCGAGTTGGCCATGAAGATGGCCAGGGCGAAGCCGGTGACGAGGCCGCCGGCGAGCAATCCGCCGAGCGCATCAACGCTGACAAATCCGACCACTAGGGGAACCACGACGGCGAGTGCTCCAGGAATGATCATTTCGCGAAGCGACGCTTCGGTTGAGATCTCGACACAGCGTGCCGAATCAGGAACGACGCCGGGCTCGCCTTCGCGTAGGCCGGGAATCTCACGGAACTGACGGCGAACTTCTTCGATCATCTTGGTTGCTGCACGGCCGACGGCGTCGATGGTGAGCGCCGCGAAGAGGAACGGCAATGCCGCACCGATGAAGAGACCAATGAACACGTCGACTTCACCGATATCGAGGTTTAGTGCCGCGCTTGGGTCGGCTTCGCGGATCGCGAATTCGAAGCTCTTGAACAGGGCCAGAGCGGTAAGGGCTGCTGACCCAACAGCGAAGCCCTTGGCAATAGCGGCAGTGGTGTTGCCGAGCGAGTCGAGTGCGTCGGTGACCTCGCGGACCGATGGGTCAAGCTCAGCCATCTCTGCGATGCCGCCTGCGTTGTCGGCGATTGGCCCGTAAGCATCAACCGATACGACCACACCGGTTGTTGCGAGCATGCCGATGGCAGCGACGGCGATGCCGTAAACGCCGCCTCCTTCGCCAATGAACGTTTGCTCGCCACCCCAGTAGGCAATGCCAACACCGGCCAGGATCAAGGCCACCGAGGCCGCAACCGACTGCATGCCGCTGCTGAGACCGGAGAGAATCGTTGTTGCTGCACCGGTTTCGGTTTGCTCGGCGATTTTCTTGACCGGGCCGTAGTGATCGGAGGTGTAGTACTCGGCTGTCTTGCCAAGCGCCCAGCCGACGATGAGTCCACCGAGTACCGAGATAGCGAGGCCCCAAGGCTTGTCGAACAGGTCGCTGTCGCCGAACAGCCAGAACGCAATTCCGACAGTTGCGACGGCCGTGATCGCCATGGCCACGTTGGTGCCCATGTGGAGGGCGCGGCTGAGAGCCTTGGAGTCAGTCGAGTCGCCGCCCTTAACAAAGAACGAGCCGATGATCGATGCGATCATGCCGACGAAGGCAATGGCCATCGGGAAGACGAGCATTGGCAGCACGGCGTCATTGCCGGCCTCCGATGCGGTAAGTCCGAACGCGAATGCGGTCAGCGAGATCGGAGCAATGATCGATCCGGCATAAGACTCGAACAAGTCAGCACCCATCCCGGCAACGTCGCCGACATTGTCGCCCACATTGTCGGCGATCGTGGCGGGGTTGCGCGGATCGTCTTCGGGGATACCAGCTTCGACCTTGCCCACCAGGTCTGCGCCGACATCGGCAGCCTTGGTGTAGATGCCGCCGCCGACACGGGAGAACAGTGCGATCGAGGAGGCACCGAGACCAAAGGCCGTGACAATCTCGAAGGCTTGGTCGACTTCGAGCCACTCAACAAAGAGCAAGTACGTAAACATCAGGCCGGCCAGCGCGAGCCCAGCAACGGAGAACCCCATCACGGCGCCACC
>JAHRVJ010000038.1 GCA_019090765.1 Ilumatobacteraceae bacterium | reverse complement strand
GAAAGAGCACCCGAAGTGCCGTCGACCGCGGCCGACCCGTCGATGGAGGTCACCATGCTCAAGCTCACCCAAGGTCGGTCAGCGCGGTGGCCGAGGGATTGGGCGTAGCACTCTTCGACGCTTACTTCGTCGGTGGGGTCAGGGTGCAATCGGCGCATACCCTTCATCATGGCGCGCCTCCCCTGGTGCGGCAATTTGCGTCGTCGGAACACGGGCGGGGCGGGGTATCTGTGGAGAACCTTGAGTTGTTCACCTGATATCCACACCGCGAGGAGTAGAAATTCACATGGTTTTACCCCTTTTAACCCACAGGGGCTTGTCTGTAGGTTGGGCGCTCTTACCGATTGCGGTGCGACTCACGGAAAAGACGGCAGACCCCGAACCACTCAACTTGTTGAGGACGGTGTCTGTTTAGGGGATTGCCCTTGACCTGTGAAGTCGCCCGCGGTCGGTTGCATTTCTTCGCTGCGCTGTCGGGACGCTGTAATCTGGAGGCTCGACCCGACTCGACCGTTCTAAGGGACCCCCATGTCGCTTGCACCTGATCGCACTGCCGATGGAGCCATTGGTTTGCACCGGCTCTTCACCTCTCCTGGTGTTCACCCGTTTGATGAAGTGGTGTGGGAGTCGCGTGACGCCCGGATTACCAACTGGCTTGATGGTTCGACTGTGTTCGAGCAGATCGGTGTTGAGTTCCCCGCCAGTTGGTCGCTCAACGCGACCAACATCGTCACGCAGAAGTACTTCCGAGGAACTGTTGGTAGCCCTGAGCGGGAATCCTCGCTAAGGCAGGTGATCGACCGCATCGTTGACACGATTACCGAATGGGGTCGTGCCGACGGGTACTTCGCGGACGACGACGAATGCGCGGCGTTCCGCGCAGAGCTGAAGTACATCCTGGTCACCCAGCGAGCCGCCTTCAATAGCCCCGTTTGGTTCAACATCGGAGTTCCAGATGTGCCCCAGCAGGCGAGCGCCTGCTTCATCTTGTCGGTCGAAGACAAGATGGCGTCAATCCTCAACTGGTACCGCGAGGAGGGCATCATCTTTAAGGGCGGATCGGGTGCTGGAGTGAACCTCTCGCGGATCCGGTCGTCGCTTGAGCCCCTTGAAGGTGGTGGTTCGGCATCGGGTCCGGTGAGTTTTATGCGCGGCGCTGACGCTTCAGCAGGAACCATCAAGTCGGGTGGCAAAACTCGGCGGGCGGCAAAGATGGTGATTCTCGATGCGGAACACCCCGACATCGAAGAATTCGTGGCTTGCAAGGCACGGGAGGAACGCAAGATTCACGCCCTCCGCGATGCCGGATTCGACATGGACCTCGATGGTGCCGATTCCTATTCGGTGCAGTATCAAAACGCGAACAACTCGGTTCGCCTGACCGACAAATTCATGCAGGCCGTGGTTGATGATGCCGACTGGGAGCTGAAGGCAGTCACCAATGGCGAGGTTCTGAGAACACTTCCGGCGCGTCAACTTTGGCACGGGATCGCCGAGGCGTCGTGGGAGTGCGCCGATCCGGGCCTGCAATTCGACACAACTATCAATCGTTGGAACACCGCGGCGAATACTGGTCGGATCAGCGCGAGCAACCCGTGCAGCGAGTATCTGCATCTTGATGATTCGGCATGCAACTTGGCATCGATCAACTTGTTGAAGTACCTCCAAGACGACGGCGCTTTCGATATTGACGCTTTTGGTCACACTGTCGACATCGTGTTCACCGCCCAGGAGATTCTTGTCGGGCGGGCCGATTACCCAACCGACAAGATCGGCGAAACAACCCGAGCATTCCGTCAACTTGGCCTCGGCTTTGCCAATCTCGGCGCCCTACTGATGGCATTGGGCCTGCCCTACGACTCCGATGAGGGCCGTGCCTGGGCAGCTGCGATCACGTCGCTGATGTCGGGGTCGGCCTTCGCGGCGAGTGCTCGCACGGCGTCGCGAATGGGTCCATTCGATGGTTTCGCTGATAATGGCGAACCAATGTTGCGGGTGCTTCAGATGCACGCCGAAGCAAGCCGCGAACTAGTCACGGCGGGCGTTGGCCCGGCCGACGTGATCGAAGCAGGTGAGAACGCGTGGGCGGCAACACTTCGTGACGCCGAGCTTCACGGAGTGCGGAACAGCCAGGCCACCGTGCTCGCTCCCACCGGAACGATTGGCCTGGCAATGGATTGCGATACCACCGGGATTGAGCCCGACCTTGCGTTGGTGAAGACCAAGAAGCTTGTCGGTGGGGGAACGATGTCGCTTGTCAACCAGACCATCCCCCGAGCGCTGCGCCGGCTTGGCTACTCGCCTGAGCAAGTTGACGACATCACGGCCTACATCAATGAGCACATGTCGGTGGTCGGCGCTCCCCACCTGGCCGATGACCACGTCGCGGTATTTGCCTGTTCGATGGGCGACAACACCATCCACTATGAAGGTCATGTTCGAATGATGGGGGCGGTTCAACCATTCCTGTCGGGGGCGATCAGCAAGACCGTAAACCTGCCTGAGGAAGCCACTGTTGCCGACATCGAGGGTCTCCACATGCTCGCCTGGGAGCTGGGCCTGAAGTCAGTGGCGATCTACCGTGACAATTGCAAGGTTGGGCAACCGCTCTCATCGTCCAAGGCGGCGAAGGAAACCCTCGATGCAGTTGCTGCTGAAGTAGCGGAGCGTGTCGCTCACCGACCAGTGCGGCAGAAGCTGCCGCGCACGCGCCGCGGGCGAACCTTCGAGTTCAGAGTCGCCGATTGCAAAGGATTCGCGACGGTCGGCGAGTACGACGATGGCCAACCGGGGGAGATCTTTCTTACGGTTTCGAAGCAGGGCTCAACGATGGCGGGTGTGATGGATGCGCTGGCCAAGTCAGTTAGCTACGGTCTCCAGTATGGGGTTCCGCTGCGGGCCTTCGTCGAGGCGTTCACCAACATGCGTTTCGAGCCAGCGGGGATGACTGACGATCCTGACGTCCGATTTGCGTCGTCGATCATTGACTACCTCTTTCGCCGCATGGCGCTGGAGTACATGACCTACGACGAGCGCGCCGAGCTCGCCATCTTCTCCGTGAATGAGCGGCTCCAACCGACGCTTCCAGGCGTCGAGGAGGCCGTAACCGAAACTCGGCAAGGTTCCGATATTGCTCCCGATCCGAAGTCGGTTCCCTCGGTGACGGAGCTGGAGTCGCAGATGGCTACCGCGAGCAGGTCGAGCGATGCTCCAATGTGCATGTCGTGCGGTATCGCCATGGTGCGCGCGGGTAGCTGCCACGCGTGTCCTAGTTGCGGCAATACCAGCGGTTGTTCCTGAGCTCCAACGGCTACCCGCTAGCTGGCGCGATTTAGCGCCGATCAGGTCCCTGGCGAGAACGAGCGAACGTGGATCACGTCGATCATTTGGCCCCGCGGGCGAGTGATTGCGAACACGATTGCTTCAGCCATCCAAGCGGCCTCCATTCCGGGGCCGGCCACGCGGGTCAAGTATCCACTTTCTTGCCACTCGGCATACACATGCTCGATTTCGCCTTCCGCAAAATTGTCGCTGAAGGCCGTGTCGGCCACGGACCCGGAGGTGTACCGGGTGACGCGAATGTTCTCTGCCTTTAGCTCGTGGCTCATCATTCGGCTGAAACTGTCGAGTCCGGCCTTCGAGGCGCCGTACAGCACCATCCGCGGAAAGTAGTCCTGCACGATTTCGGATGACACGTTGACGATGTCGCCACCGCCGGCTGCGCGCATCAGCGGAATCGCGGCCCGCGTCGTGTAGATCGGACCGAGCAGGTTCACGCCGACAACGAAGTTGATGTCATCATCGGAGGCATCCTCGATACGACGGATCCGTGCCGCTCCAGCGACGTTGAGCAACACATCGAGATGGCCGAATCTCTGCTCGACCGTGGCGAAGGCCGCGGTGACACTGGACGGGTCTGTGATGTCGCACGGTACGGGGATCGCTTGATCGCCGACCGAGCTTGCCGCGGCTTCTAGACGGTCTGCCCCTCGCGCTAGCATGATCACCGTTGCGCCGTCTTGTGCGCATTGTTTGCTGGTCGCCAGGCCGATTCCGGCCGATGCGCCCACCACCACGATGATCTTTCCCTGAAGTGTTTCCTTCGACATTGCGGGTCCCTTCCAAAGTCTGCTGTCAGTAAGTCCGCAGCGGCGGCCCAGTTGCCAAGCGACGTTTGCCT
>JAHRVJ010000355.1 GCA_019090765.1 Ilumatobacteraceae bacterium | reverse complement strand
CGGCCGCGGCAGCGGTGACACTTCTGCCGGGCGCCGAGTGCGCAGAACTAGTCCAGTTCGGCTGCTGCCGCTGAACGCATCGGCTGCTCCGGCGAGTGCCAGCCAGAGACCGACGGCGATCGGTGCATACGATAGGAATGTCAGACCGGTAGCGACATCAGCAATAAGGTCGCTCTGCTCGGGAAACTGCTCGTAGATCCAGTCGAATGCCTCTCCGTGGGCGACGTCGCGGCACCAGCGGCTGGCTTGCAACCCAAAGAAGCAGGCAACTACCCCAACTCCGAGCGACAGGAACGGGGCGAGGCCGTAGCCGATTCGTGTTGGGTATCTAACCCGAACCAGGCGCGCCGTACCTCCCACTGAGCTCCAAGCAATACGGTGGTTCTCGCGCGCCAGTGGAAGTTCTATTGCAGCTCCTTCAGCCAGGCATAGCGCCGCTGCATAGGCCAGCCGGCGGTCACCTGTTTCGGCCGCGCTGGGGGCCAGTCGCCCGAAATCTGCTCCGACCAACCGTTGTCGAACGGCGAGCCAGCTCCTGGTTGCTGCGATGCCGCGTTCTGTGTGGGTCTGCCCGGGGTGGATGCGGGTAATGATGAGCCGCGCCAGGAGCACCCCGAGTGCGGCGAAGACGGCCCAACTGAGGATGCGTCGTGGGACAGAGTCGACAACGGCGATGTCGGTGTTGCCTGATCCCCAAGACAGAATCCAGACCGCTGCCGCGCCGACCCAGAAAAGCAGTGGAGTAATTAGGTCCTTGCTTGACCAGCGGCGTCTGATCAGGCCCGCGGCTTCAGCATCGTCGATAACCAGAGAAGCGAATCGACGCCACCAGGAACTCCGCACATCAACGGCGAGGAGCCGCGCCGGAATTGCACGATCGGTAGTGAAGCGTGCCAAGACATGCTGCAATACGAGCCGTTCGTGCGGGAGGAGTGAGTCGCCCTCGTAGGCGGTAGCCGCGGGGCGGATGCGGCATAGTTCGTCGTCCTGGTCGTCTGGCGGCAGGATTCTGAGCCAGCCACGCGCCGCGAGATCGATCATCGTGGCTCGGAACCCGGCCGCCGTGACGGTGACGTCGTTGGCTAGCAGGTTCACTGTTGCTGGCGAATCAGCTCGTAAAGCTCCTGCGTGTGGGGCCGGAGCAGGACGGGTTGGCGCCAGTTCCTGAGCGGCGCGATGCAAGGTCAGGAAGCCACCAATTGTTGCGAGTATCGACAACCACAGGAGTGGTCCGGAGTTTGCTGGGGCGAAAATGCTGACGCTCAAAACGTCCGCGCTCCCGATCATCATCGGATCATTCTGGCATCGAAAGTGGCGGCGGGAGACATTCTTGCTGAGAGCGGTTAGGCCTGTGGTCCGTCGTCCTCGGTGCGGACCCAGACTGTGCGCTGGGGGAACGGGATGTCGATCCCCGCGTCGTCGAGGGCGATCTTGAGATGTTCGCGTAGCGCCCGCTGGAGCGCCCATTGAACACCGGGCTTAGTTCTAGCGGTAAGCCGAATGGTGATCCCGTCGGCTCCGAGCGCCTCAACGCCCAACAACTCTGGCGCATCGATCACGACATCGGACCATTCCTCGCTTGCGCAGGTGGTCATTGCGCTGTCGAGAATTACCCGTCGTGCGACGGCCAGGTCGCAGTCATACGCCACATCGATATCGATCAGTGCGACGGACCAGAGTTGTGATCGATTGCCGACGCGTTGCACCTCCCCGTTTGGGACGTGCCAGACCGTGCCGTCGACTCCGCGTAGCACGGTCGCACGGAGGGTGATTTCTTCTACTATTCCGACCGCTTCGCCGAGGTCAACGACATCACCGATGCCGTACTGATCCTCAACCAGCATGAAGAACCCCGACAGGCAGTCCTTGACCAAACTCTGAGCGCCGAAACCAAGTGCGACGCCAGCGATTCCGGCGCCAGCAATCAGCGGGGCAAGGCTGACCCCTGTTTCGCCGAGCGCTACAAGTAGCGCGACTACCCAGATCGTCACCGTGGCGGTACTCCCGACCACGGCCGAGATCGAATCAACGCGTGCAGCCCGCCGCAGATCGAGTTCATCTCCAGGGTCGGGGGTCTCACCGATGAAAGCTTCGGGATTCTTAACCCCGACCATCTGCAACTGGCGAGCGGCGATTGAGCGGTCGGGTGCGACCATGTGCGCGATCATCTTGGCGAAATAGCGCTTGGCCAGGCGGGTGAGGATCCAGGCGACGAACAGGATGGCTGCGACGGTCAACAGCCACTCGACGAGCCCTGGGATTACTCGATTGTCACCGGTTGCTTCGTAGACGGTTTCGCATATCCAACTCGGGCTTGAACCGCAGGTCTGTTCGAGGTCCCCGTCGCTGGCCGCCGATGGGAGGAAACTCTTCACGACAGCGAACGTATCCACTTGGTCACTCTCGGTGAGTGATGCCTGGGTGATTTTCGCCATCCGGGCTGCCTCGGGAGAGGGGAGGTAGCCTCGCAACGGTTTCACTGGCGGTTCCCGGAGAGGGCATTCGCCCTCAAGCTGATCTGGAGAAGTGCGCGATGTCACCAAAGCCGATTCGACTCGGGGTAGTCGGCACTGGTTATGTCGGGTTGACCACCGGCGCGTGCTTTGCTCACCTTGGTCACCATGTCGTTTGCGGCGATATCGATCAGCGCAAGGTCGACCTGCTTAACGAGGGCCATATCCCGATTGTCGAGGATGGCCTCGAACAGATGGTGAACGAGTCTCGCGCCGCCAATCGCTTGGAGTTCGTGCTCGGGGCCGAAGCTGCCGCCACGGATGCCGACGTCGTATTCCTTTGCGTCCCGACGCCCCAAGGGTCCGATGGCAGCGCCGACCTCAGCTATATCGAGCAGGCCGCGCAACAAATTGCGCCGGTACTGAAACCAGGTGCCGTGGTCGTCAACAAGTCGACTGTTCCAGTCGGCTCGACAATCGTGGTTGAACAGGCGCTGCAACGAGATGATGTTTCCGTCGTCTCGAACCCGGAGTTCCTACGCGAGGGGACTGCGGTTTCCGACTTTCTGCACCCCGATCGCGTTGTTATTGGCAGCGCGGATGTGGCCGCTGCTGAGCGGGTCGCTGAGCTTTATGCGGGGATCGACACCCAAATTCACATCACCGACCCAGCGTCGGCGGAGACGATCAAGTACGCCGCCAACGGCTTCCTGGCAATGAAGATCTCCTTTGTCAATGCTGTTGCGGCGATGTGCGAGGCGGT
>JAHRVJ010000354.1 GCA_019090765.1 Ilumatobacteraceae bacterium | reverse complement strand
AGGTTTTGCGTCAGCACATACGGGTGCGCCACAGGTAAGTGCTGACGCAAACGGTGGGTGTGAGACCATCGGGGTGCGGGGCGGGGCCGGTGTGACGGATATCTGGGCGCCAGAGTGCGGTTTGCGTTGGGTGGGGAGCGCGAGACGGATACGTTCTGCTGCGAAACGATGTCGTTTCATAAGTCTTGAGGAGTGCAATGAATAACTCAGCGCCTGCGGTGAGCGAAATTGAAGTCCCGCTATTCGAGCGCCCCGAAATCTATGACCGGCGCTGGTTCCTGCTCGGGGTGATGTGTTTGTGCCTCGCGATGGTTGTGATGAGCGTCTCGGGCTTGAACGTCGCGATCCCGCAAATCCAGAGTGGCCTCAAGGCCACCGCCACTGACTTGCAGTGGATTATCGACTCGTACACCATCATCTTTGCCGGAATGCTCCTGACCGCTGGCGCCATTGGCGACCGGTTTGGTCGCAAGCGGGCGCTGCAGGGTGGCCTGTTCCTCTTCGCCCTGGGCTCGGTATTCGGGATGATGGCGACATCAGTAACTGTGCTGATCGTCGCTCGTTCGGTGATGGGCGTCGGCGCGGCGTTCATCATGCCGGCCACGCTGTCGATCCTCTCGGCCATCTTCGGCCCCGATGAACGACCGAAGGCAATTGCGATCTGGGCTGGATTCGCAGGCGCTGGCGGTGCCCTCGGCCCCGTACTCGTTGGGTATCTCATCACCGATTGGTGGATCTCGCCGGCTTATTGGTGGGGAGCAGCGTTTGTCGTGAGCTTGATCGGTGCGGTCGTCGTACTGGTTGTGGTCACGATTTACACACCACGCTCGCGTGACGACGAGGCCACCAAGCTTGATCCGCTTGGCTCTGTCTTGTCCTTTGTCGGTCTCGCAGCCATGTTGTACGGAATCATCGAAGGCCCGGTTAAGGGCTGGACCTCGACAGAGGTACTCGTCGCGTTCGCGGTGGCGATCGTTTGTCTCGGCGGGTTCGCCTACTGGGAGTACCGCATAGATACCCCGATGTTGCCAATGGACCTCTTCAAGGACGACGGTTTCTCGATCGGATCCGGCGTGATCACCTTTGCTTTCTTCGTGATGTTCGGGTTCTTCTTCTTGATGGCCCAGTTCCTGCAGTTCGTAAGGGGATACTCGCCGCTCGATGCTGGCGTGGCCACGATGCCCATGGCCATACCAATTGTGCTCGTGTCGCCCCGAAGTGTTGTGCTCAGTGCACGGATCGGTGCGGCTGCGGTTATCGCTGCCGGGTTCGCGTTCATGGTCGCTGGATTCGCGCTGCTCGCGACTGTTGACACCGGCACCTCTTACTGGGTGATCGCTGCCGCCCTGATACTGATCGGTATCGGAATGGGCATCACGGTCGCACCGGCAACGGGCATCATCATGTCGGCGGTTCCCCTCAACCGAGCTGGTATTGGGTCGGCCGTCAACGATACGACGCGCGAGATTGGCGGCGCACTTGGCATCGCCGTGTTCGGCGCAATCGTCAACTCGGCTTACCGATCTGAGATTGATACCGACGTACTGATGGCGCTCCCGCCCGAGGCGGCCGCCGCAGCTGGCGAATCCGTAGGCGCCGCGACTGCGATCGCCGCGCAGCTTCCTCCCGAGATTGGGAGCCGGCTCTCGGCCGCGGCGGGCGATGCCTACAACGTTGCCTTCAGTAACTCGATGAATGCCGCCGCTGCAGTTGCTGCCGTCGCCGGGATTGGGTTGTATCTCGTTGGCCGGAAGAGCTCTCTCGCGAAGCCAAGCGCCGTGGACGCCTCCGAAATCTCTAATTCTGCATCATGAGTGTTCGCCCGACGCGAGGGGAAGGCGAACAGAATTCCGATCCGCGCATTGAGCGGTCGCGTCGCGTTATTCAGGAGGCGACCGTTGATGAACTCGCCAGTGTTGGGTACGGCGGATTGAGGATTGAGTCGATAGCCCGCCGGGCGGGAGTCGGCAAAGCGACGATCTATCGCCACTGGAGCGGCAAGCAAGATCTTGTCGAATCGACACTTGCAATGATCAAAGAGGACATGGTCGCTCCGGGCGAGGGCACCGTCCGCGAGCGCGTCACTAGCATCCTCACCTGGCTCGCCTCGTACCTCACCGATTCGCGAGCCTCATCGGTGATGCCGGCGTTGGTTAGCGCCGCTCAGTTCGACAAGTCGGTTGCCGAGTTCCATTTCCGATTCACAAGCGAGCGCCGCCACGCCATGATCGACCTTCTCTCTGAGGGCGTGCAAACCGGAGAACTGCGCTCCGATCTTGACGCCGAGCTAGCCGCGGAAATGCTCGCCGGCGTGCTCTTCTATCGGAGGCTGATGACCGACCGACCGTTCCCGTCAGAAGAGGTCGGCAACCTGGTGGCAACGGTGCTCGGTTCGGCCGACTGAGCTGACGCTCTTACGATCTGAGATCGACCGCGATCACGCGGCGATCGCCAGAGCCTGGCGGACTTTTCCGATGGCCCGGTCGCGGTGATTGCGGATTGTTCGTGGCGTCACGTTTCGTTCGCGGGCGGTCCGACTGGGCGACTCGGCGCGAACCAGATGGCGGAGCAGGTCAAGGTCGTATGTCGGCACGCCGGCCGCTTGTGCCTCATTCACGACATTGGCCAGTTCCTCGGCTGGCCCTGACGGACCTTCCGGCGCCGGGGTAACGGTGAATGAATCCGGAGACCTGGTGATCTCTGTCGCCGACGCCCGCCGAAGCGGCTGACGGAAGGCGTGGAAAATCGCATCGTTGAGTATCGAGGATGCGATATGGCGGCGACGCGCTGACAAATCGAAGGTGCGAAGGGCGACCCATGCTGCCGGAATCGCGATCTCGATCGGGTCCACCCTGTCGCGGCTATCCCAATAGCCGGCTGAGCGGGAAATGAGCCCGGGGAGGAGGCGCTGAATCACGATGCGGCCTGCGAGTTGGTCGGTCTGAGCGACCTCTACCAACCGCAACATCACCTTGTCGTCGGGGCCTCGCAGGCCGCTCCTGCCCTGTGTCGCGTCGAGCAGTTGATCGAGATCGGTTAGGTCTTTGAGGAATGGTGCAAGTGCATCGTCGGCGTCATCGGTGGCCCACGTTTGAGCTTGGCGCAGCGCACGTCGATGCTGGCGAAGTTGCTGCCACTCGGAGTCGAGCTGGGTGGCGAAGCGGTACTTGCGGTTGGGGTGGATCTGGTCTCGTGTGGTCATGGAACGCACCATGACGAATACCCCTCACTAGTGGTCTCACAGCTTGCTCTCACACGTTCGAATATTCGTTCACAGCGGCCGTCTGGGGAGGTAGATAACGTTCACAGTGCCTGGTCAGGTGAGGTTTTTGGCTTTCGGAAAGATACTCCGGCATTTCCTTCCCGATGAGGCTTGGTGTCACCCACTGT
>JAHRVJ010000353.1 GCA_019090765.1 Ilumatobacteraceae bacterium | reverse complement strand
GTACCAACGAGCGAGAATCCGACGATTCCCTTGGGCCTTTTAAACGCCTGGAGGTAGGGCGAGGGCGCCTTCACCACCTGCACCTCGGCGTCAGTTTCGGCGGCATCTTTGGCCGTGACCGATTTTCCAGTTTCAGACGTCACGTGAGCCTGATTCGGGGATCGAGGGCGGCGAGCAGAATTTCGGTCAACAATTGGATTGCCAAAGCAACCGCCACGGCTCCAACGACAATGACCTGCACGACCTGATAGTCGCGGTTCTGAACACTCTGAACCGCGAGTTGCCCGAGACCGTTGCGAGCGAAAATTGCCTCGATCACAACCGCTCCGGCGAGCAGTTCCCCGGCGCGAATACCGGCGAGCACTATTCCCGCGTCGGTGCTGTTGCGCAATACGTGGCGAACCGAGATCCTCCGAGAGGGAACGCCCTTGGCAACTGCTAGCTCGACAAACTGTTCACCACGGGTCTTGCGCATCTGTGCCTGCACGAGCCGGGCAATCGCGGCTGCCGGTGGCAAAGCCAACGCCAACGCTGGCAAGAACACACTGCGAAACCCCTCGATGGGGTCTTCGGTGATCGGCACTGAACCACTGAACGGCAGCAGGTCAAGCTCCACACCGATAATCAAGATGAAGATCAACCCGACGAGAAACGGTGGCGTACCGAGTAAGACGCTGTTGAACGAGTCGACAATCGCCGAGACATACCGATTGCGGGCCGATCCGGCTATCACCCCAAGCGTGGCCCCGATGATCAGCATAAAAATGAGGGCGACCACTGCCAGTTCGACAGTGGTCGCCAATCTTGACGAAATCAGCTCGGAGACCGGACGACCACTCAGGATCGAAGTCCCCAAGTCACCGCTAGCAACGTCTTTTACCCAATCGAAATACTGCGCGATCAGGTTCTCATCCAAGCCTTCTTCGGATCGAATCGCTTCGATCTGTTCGAGCGTGGCATCAGGCCCCGCCAGAGTCACGGCGGGATCACCCGGCGCGAGTCTGGGGAGACTGAAGCCAACGAACGATGCCACTACTAACACCAGCACCACGGAAGGGATTCTGCGGAGCAGGTAGCGGCCCATTAATTACTCTCTGGTTACTCTGAAACTGAAGCCCCGGCGAGAATCATCACGCCTTCGGCGGTGTACTCAATGCCACTGACGGTAACCGTCTGGACGTTGATCGCCTCGCCGCGAACGACCGAGAGGGAGAATACTTCCTCCAGCATCCAGTCGGCCAGCGCCTGTAGGGCGGTGGCGTAGGCCGCTTCGTCGGTAGCTGCCTGAAGATCATCGCGCAGTTGGCGATACACCGGATCAGCTTCTTGCGACGGGTTACCGTCACGCAGTGCCGGGTAGGCATCGACAAGGCTCGCGGCACTCAGGTTGAGGCCGTGAATCTGCTGGAAGATGGGACCGAGATCCCCGGCTGCCTGCAGCTCATCGAACTGTGCCGTATCGAGTACGTTCGGAGTTACTACGAACCCAGCTTCGGTCAGGTTGTTCTGAACGATCTCGAATACCGCCACAACGTTTGGAATGTTGAGGGTCGTGAATTCGATCTCGGTACCGACAGCACCGGCATCTTCCATCATCTGACGGGCCAGCTCAGGATCGTACTCGTAGCGATAGGCGTAGGAATCGTCCATGCCCGGCTCGCTGGTCTTCCAGTGCAGCACCGACGGGTCGGCGGAGCCTTGGAATACCTGATCGACGATGCGATCGCGATCAATCGCGTGGGCCACCGCTTGGCGAACCTCGACCTGATCGAATGGGGGCTGAGTGATATCCATACCCAGCGGGAAGATCGGACCCGGCACGACGAGCGGACTAAACCTGTCGTCTTCGAGCAGCAGCTGAGCATCGAGCGTCGGAAGGTCGAAGACGACCTGCGCACGATCACTTTGCATTGCCGCTGTCAGAGCGGTGGGGTCAGTAATGATCACGTACTCGATCCCGTCGAGCTTGGGCTCGTCGGCGTTCCAGTAGTTGGGGTTCTTCACCAGTGTGAGCGAAGAGCCCGGCTCCCATGATTCCCACATGAATGGTCCGGTACCGATGACCTCTGTGCCGTCAGCGACGCCGTCGTAGGTTTCGGAATCGATGACAACGGCAAGCGCGAAGGCATCGAAGATGTTCCCGATTGGCTCATCGGCGAAGATCGTGACCTCGTGGGTACCTGTGGCTTCCCAGCTATTAGCTCGCAGTAATACCGGAGCGGTCTGGGATGAACTCTCAGGGAGCACCTGCTGGTCGAATGTAAAGATGACGTCTTCGGCAGTGAACTCACGACCGGAGTGGAAGGTCACGTCATCACGAAGCGTGATGACCATCTTCCAGCCGTCACCGTCTTCAACCCATTCCCAGTCGGTGGCCAAGAGCGGATCAGGCTGACCGGTATCGATATTGACTGATGTGAGAGTGTCATAAACCTGACGCCGCCACAGGTTGTTGCCTGCGCGGGTGGCCAGGACTGCATTTGGCTGAGCGTCTGCTGCGGTGGCGACGACGAGTGTGCCACCATCTCCTCCAGCTGGCGCATCAGAGCCGGAGGGGGCTTCGGTGCCCTCTACTGGCGTGGAGTCTGACGAACTGTCGTCATCGTCGGAGCTGCACGCGGCGGCCGTTAGTGCGAGGGCGCACATTACGGCGAGAGCCTTGGCGCCACTCCTTCTGCGGATCGGTTTACCTGTCCTCATCTTGGTTCTCCCCTTGCTGGTTGGATGTGCGTGTCAGATTAAAGAACCGAGTGGTTACTCGGTTCTTTAATCTACCCAAAATATAGGTGATGTTCATCAGGCGGTCAACTCAACTCGGACATTCGTATGACGCTCGTGTTCAGCTGCGTTTGATCCTGTGCCTACGATGTGACCCAACCCGATCGGAGACGCCATGCCATCTAGTCGAAACCAACGCCGAGTCGTTCTTCCCATTCCCGATCGCGAGCGTCCAGCGACGACCTTCCTCGACGCTCACGATC
>JAHRVJ010000037.1 GCA_019090765.1 Ilumatobacteraceae bacterium | reverse complement strand
CATTTACGATCTCTGATATCGAAGACGGGGGCGCAATCCCGATTGAGTACACGTGCGATGGTGCCGACGACATACCGGTGATCACAGTGAGCGACGTGCCAGCCGGAACCCAGCAAATGGCATTGATCATGGACGATCCGGACGCTCCGTTCGACGACCCATTCGTTCACTGGGTCATTTATGAAATTCCCGCTGACGCGACGGAAATCACTGACGGTGTAGCCGACTTCACGTACGGCCTGAACGGACTCGGAGAGACCGGATGGTTCGGCCCTTGCCCGCCCGAAGGAGACGGGCCTCATGGCTACGTGTTTAGTCTCTTCGCGCTCGATACAACACTCGACCTCGATGCTGACCTTGACGCGATTGCGTTAGCTGAGGCAATCGCTCCCGCCGTGATCACCGAAGCCGAGATCATCGCCTCCTATGAGCGAGCCTGAATTCTACTCGACGACTCTTCTTAGAAACCTCGCCGGGGTGGGGTAGGGGCCGCTCCGAGTACGGTCTTGTAGCGCCTTTACCAGGAGAAAACTCATGCCAACACACACACTTCAGCCGCCCGAGTGGATCGACGCCGCTCCAATACGTGTCGAAGGCTCGATCGACATTGCCGCTGCACCTTCGGCGGTCTGGGAAAGAATCGCCGCACACGAGACGTGGCCTGAGTGGTTCACCGCGCTTGACTCAGTTGAGATCCTTGGTGCGGCGTCTGGCGTCGGTGGCGGCCGTCGCGTGACCGTAAAACGGATGGTAATTGACGAGGAATTCACTGCCTGGGACGAGAACGAGCGTTTCGCTTTCGCGATCGCAAAATCGAAGCTGTCATTTCTTGAAGCGATGGCCGAGTCGGTGTGCATTGAGTCGACTGAAACAGGTTCGCGAGTTGTCTACTGCCAAGGGATGCAGGCGAAGCGAGGGTTTGGAAAGTTGCTCGATCTGGCGTTCAAGCGCAACGCCAAGCAACTCGACGCGGCCTTAGTCAACCTCAAGCGTCTCGTCGAAGATAACTGAGACATTCGTACGCTGGCCCTCCGCGGCGTCGGCCAGCTCGACGTCGAGACCGTGCATCGCGAGCGACGAGTTGGTGTAGGTCACGTCGTCTGTGACGTCGCGACCAAACCACGCGGGTGGATCGAAGGCGGCCATCTCCTCCTCTGAGTCGAACTCGACCTCGGCAACGATCAGTCCGCTGAGCGCCTCGGCAAACACATCGAGTTCGATGACGTGGTCTTCGAACGGGATGCGGTAGCGAGTCTTGGCGATCCTCCGTGCCCCAGTGAGAGCCCAGGCTTCGTCGAACAGTGCTCGGTCGATTGTCCATTCGAGTTCGGTCCTGACCGCGCCGCGTCCCGACTTGATGGTCAGCGTGCATCCCCTGGTTCCGGCATCTCGAACACGGACGGATACGCCATTGTCTATCGCTAGGTACCCCTGCCGTAGCTCGGTTCCTTCGCCTAGTTCCGCGCCGATCGAGGCGACGTCGGTCGAGCTTGCGATCAAGTACTTTCGCTCGCGCTCGACTGTCGTATCGGAGGTTGTGGCTTCAGCTGGAGCGAGTTGCGCATCGCGCCTTGGTTGTCGGCGATCGGCGAGATCGGCAATTCCCCCCGTTGGCAACTCTGGGCCATGGCGCAAGGTGATCGTCCAATAGGTCTCGATGCGATCAACGAATGTCGCCGTGCGTTCGGCGTACAGAGTCGCGCCAAGGCGAAACGCACGAGCACGAAGATCTCGCTGTTGCTTGCGTGCCAGTCGGCGGGCCTGCTTGACGGCCTTGCGGTCTCCGAACTTGTCGGGGTCGGCTTTGAGGTGATCGATGAGCACGGCGAGGTCGTGATCGTCTCCGAGCGCATCGGCCAGGTCATCGAGGCTTTCGGCCATCGGTTGCAGAACGCTCGGCGCGGCTTCCTCCAGCAAACGAATCTGATAACAGAGGTATTTGACGGCTTTGCGCCATTCGTGCATTCGCCGATCTGTGGGTTTGTGCTGAGCCCGCTGAAACCCTCGCCGACCACTCCGGTAGGTGGATTTGAGGCCGCCCGCGAGTGATCCAAAACCGGAGGGAATGCTCCAGCGCGCTAGTTGCTGTTCGGCTTCGACAAGCAGCGTCTTGGCCTTGACCAGACGCGGGTCGCCGTGGCGGATCTGAGATGTTGCGTCGTCAGCGATTGCTGCCTGGCTGACCCGGATGTCGTCTAGCTCGACTGCTGAAGGTGTCGTCTGAGCGTCACGGAGATCATCGAATGTTGCCAGCAGCGCGTGAGCATCGCGGATCGACGACAGTTCGGCGGCGGCATCGCGCACCGCACAGTCGAAGCCTCGGAATGCGGGTCCGACCGTCGGCTTGACGAGGCGGGCCAGACCACGTGTCTCTTTGCAGCGCTTGCGAACCTCGTGAACAGAGTCTTCGATTTCGGACCCAGACGCGCCCTCAAGCCTGTCGAGGCGATGGATGGCGTCGTCGAGCCGTTCGAGCGCGATTCGCCGGATCTCCTGCTCGATCGATCTTGAGGGCGCAAGTGCGTAAGCCACGACCCCTTCAGTCAATCGCCGCCTCTCGTTTGTGGGACAACGAGCGAATCTTCGGAGTGTTGCGAGGACGTGATCAGTGCAGATGCCCTCTACTGTGAAGGCATGGCAAGTCAGGTTGTGTCGTGTGTGTCGTGCGGAGCCAAGAATCGCCTTCCTGATTCCTCATCAGGTTTGCCGCGCTGCGCCAAGTGCCATGCGGATCTCCCGTGGTTGATCGCGGCAAGCGATGCCCAGTTCAAGAAGGCGATCGACACGAAGCGTCTGGTCCTTGTAGATCTCTGGGCGCCGTGGTGCGGTCCGTGCCAGATGGTGGCACCCGTCCTCGAACGCCTATCGCTCGAGTTTGCTAGCTCGTTAAAGGTAGTCAAGGTCAATGTAGACGAGTCCCCGCAGACGTCTCAGCTGTATAACGCTTCGAGCATTCCGATGTTGCTCTTCATGCGCGATGGCGAACTCATCGACACTGTCGTGGGGGCTCAGCCTGAACACGTTCTCCGTGGTCGCATCGAGAAGTTGATTTCCTGACCGTCAGCCACGAAGCAATCTCACAGTCGGCGGGAGCTGACATCCCGATCGACGGGTCGTGGCGTCCGACGTAGTCTGTGATTATGTCCAGCCGCGCCGCTGCCATCTTCGACCTCGATCGGACACTGATCGCGGCGT
>JAHRVJ010000352.1 GCA_019090765.1 Ilumatobacteraceae bacterium | reverse complement strand
GCCGCCGACGCGGTACGACGCCCCGCCCGTACCCAGCCAAGACGTTGTAGCCGCGGCAACAGCCTCTTCGAAAGGCGTCGTGGGCATCGGTACCTGGCGGCCGCCAACATTGACGGCGCCAGTGCGTTGCATCGTCTCCACTGCTCTTCGGATGTAGCCGTCTGACAGCTCGCTGTGTCCGTCGACGCGGACCACTACTGGAGCGCTCCCAGCCTCGATCGCCAGGTTCAATGCGGAGGGGGTGAGCCCGCTCGGGTTTACTACGACCACGAGATTGTCGATGCTGGAGGCCAAGCCCCGAGCGAGTGCTTCGGTGCCATCGTCGGAAGGGCCGACTCCGAGATAGATCCGAACGAGGCCGGGATAGTCCTGCGCCTGGACAGCGGCGATAGCAGCCCCGAGGTGTTGCGCTTCGTTGCGGATTGGCATCACGACGTCAACGTCGGGCCACGCTGGTGAGCTCTCAGACACGTCGACTCAGAACAACCCAGACGGTACGGAACATGATCTCCAGGTCGAGCACGATTGACCAGCCAACGAGGTATTGGAGGTCATAGCCGAGTTTGTATTCGGCGTCGGTGCCGTAACGCCCCTGCACCTGGGCGAGACCGGTCAGCCCCGGAGGGAGTTCGTTGCGCCGTACATACCCCGGAACCCGCTTGACGATTTCGGCAACTAGCTCAGGTCGTTCGGGGCGGGGGCCGACAAGCGACATGTCACCTCTGATCACATTCCATATCTGGGGAAGCTCGTCAGCGCGCGCCCGCCGCATCCAAGCGAGTGCCGGCACCACACGATCGTCTTCGGCCGTGGACAACAACGCGACCCCATCCGGTTCAGCATCGGTGATCATTGTCCGGAACTTGACACATCTAAAGATCGTTCCATCCCTACCGACTCGGGTCTGACGGTAGAGGACGGGGGCGCCCGCGCGTACCCGTACATAGATCGCGAGTGCTGCCAACGCGGGTATCCAGAGCGGAGCGAGTAGGAACACCACGGCGAGGTCGAATACTCGCTTCAGGCGCAAGTTGTGGGCCGGGACGGTGTGCAAGCGCAAAGGTACAAACGGCATGCCGCCGACCTGACGAACGGTCTTCAGGCCGAGCAGCGTCTCACGTGCGCTCACCCGTTGGAGGAATCCGACACCAGCGGCGTCGAGGGAGTTGAGCGGCTCCGGGTAAACAGAGCCGAAAGCCGTCACATCGAGCAGTAGCACGTCGGTCGCGTCGTTCTGCGTTACGGCCTGGGTCAACAGGTGGGGAGATCCCACTCGACCGACGACCACGGCATCCCTGTCGCTCTCACCGAGATGTTGTGCCGCAAGGCTGAGCGAGTCTGACTCGCCAACGAGCACCACGCGAGGTGGACCCTGTCGGCGAAGAGCAAGCCTGCGGCTCAGGCGCCGATTGGAGACGAGTACGAACGATGCGAGCAACAAGAACACGAACAGGTTGAGCCGTGGCATCAAGTAACGATCGAGGAGTACAAATGCAAGTCCCTGGGCCGCAACTCCGATCGCAGTTGCGAGCAGTGCCCGGGGGAGCCAGGGCCGTATGCCGAGGCGAGGCTCGCGCTCGTACAAGCCAGTGAAGTAGTTGACGACGAGGTGAATCACGGTCGCGATCGCGAAGCCAACGAAATACCGTGAAAGGGGGTACGTATCCCAGTCAAAGCTGAATCCGAACCGTACGAAGCTGATGATCACCATCAGCGAATAGAGCGTGATCGCGTCGAGAACTACCAAGAAACGAAATCCGCGTGCCCAGAGCCACGAGAGTGGGCGGCCAATTGCTCCGATTACGCGCTCAACTAGTGGCGGAAAAGGGGCTGCTACAACTTCATGTTGCCGGTCGTAGTCGTGCGGGGGTCGCGTGGTGTCGCGCATTTCCCGTGAAAGTGTAACCCTGTCACCAGACCCTCCATGTGGCACCGCTACGGTTGGGGAGCCATGCTCGAGATCGACAACAGAGTCGGGTCCCCGATCGATGAGCGACCAGGCGACTTCGCCAGGTCAGCCAGCAGGTCTCGCCGAGAGTGGGCGGCCGCGATTGCGCTAGGGGCCATGTTCTTGATGGTCACCAAAGGCCCCGTTTATCGCATCAGGTTTGAAGCCGCACCGCTAGCGGGGGACTTCATTGATGACCCGTGGGTGCAATCGGCGTTCGTCGTCATCGCCCTCGTTGTCGGCGTCCTCGCGTGGCCGGGGTCCCAGAGGCTGTTTGAAGACCGGCTCATCGCCATCGTGTTCGGAGCGTTCCTGCTGATCGTCGTGGCATCATCGTCGTGGTCGGTAGTTACATCGCGCACGGTTGAGCAGGCTGGAATGCTGTTGCTCGGAACGGTCGCGGCCCTGTTGGCGGGGGCGTATCTACGTCGAATCGACGTGGTGGTTGCTCTCTGGGTCGCGACTCAGGTCGGAATTGCAGCAAGTGTCTTCGCCAACGCCCGTAGTTGGTCGCTGGCCATCGACCACAACGGCGACCTCGCTGGCATCTACTTCAACCGGAACTCGCTGGGGCCGGTTGCAGTGCTGGGCGGAGTTGCCTCGGTGACCCTTGCGGTTGCTTGCTGGCAGCGCACTGGAACCCGGGTCGTGTCGGGTGTACTTGGCGCGGTCGCCGCATTCGACGTAGTCGTTTGGTGGCGAACGGGGTCACTTACGCCGGTATTCGCGATTGTTGTGGCCGCGATCGTTCTCGTGCTGGTGGTGCTGTTCCTTCCGGGGCCGAATGCAGCTTTGCGCCGACGGCTGGGTGTGGTGCTCAGCGCCTTGTCAGTGCTCGGAATTGGTGTGGCGGTCGTGGCGTGGTCGACCGTTGCCGATTCGCTCGACCGTTCGACCACCTTCTCGGGGCGTACGACGATCTGGGATGTTGTTCTCGATTTTGTCGGTGAGCGCCCGATTCAGGGGTGGGGGTTCATGGCGGTATGGCGCCAACCTGAGATAATTGAGGCGCTTGATGAACACAATCGAGTCGTGTTCGAAGCCCACTCCGGCTACCTCGAAGTCCTGCTCGGTGTCGGGGTCATCGGATTCTGCGGGCTGCTCGCTGTATTCGGAGTTGCGCTCGCTCGCTCAGGAACCGCACTCTGGCGCCGCCGCGACGTGTTGGCCGTGTACGCGTTTGCGATGGTGCTCTACGCGGTCGCAGTCAACTTGGGAGAAACTTACGTTGGAGCAAATCTGCTGCCTTGGATCCTGATGTCGGCAATGGCTGGTCAGTCAGTATTCGGGCACGATGATCGCGAGAAGGAGATCGGTAAGTCATGAACGAGTCAGGTGACGTGCCCGACATTGAACAACTTCTCGACCTGGTCGAGCGGCTTGAAGGCGACAACGAGCGCCTACGCCAACGTGTGCTGGAGATTATGGAGTGGGCAGAGGAGGCGGCGTCCACCACCGCTGCCGCTCAAGGCGACGCCGCCGTTTGGCGACTCCAGGCAGATCATCTGCGAGCTGAGGTTGAGGCAATTCATGGTTCGCGAGGATGGAAGCTGCTCGGTTGGCCACGTCGGGCGCGCGCCAGGATTCGCCGCCCAAACTCCGAGGTCGGCAAATCCGCTGAAGAACCGGCCGCCGAAATGTCAAACAGTCAAGCAACTGCCGATGTGCCGGTATTCGTACCGGTCCGCGATCGCCTCACCCCACTCAAGGCTCTTGTTGAATGGCTCGAACGTGCTGGACATACGGAAATCTGGCTCGTCGATAATGCATCGACCTACCCGCCGCTACTCGACTACCTGAGTACCAGCTCGCACAACGTGGTGCGCCTTGACCGCAACTTTGGCCACCGATCGCCGTGGTTGTCGGGCACTGTGCAGCGCGAGGCGGCAGGCCGGTACTTCGTGATCACTGACCCCGACATCGTGCCCGACGACGAGTGTCCGCTCGATGCTGTCCAGCATTTCCGGTCGTTACTTGACCGGTATATCGACATTGACAAGGTCGGATTCGGGCTGCGCATCGATGATCTTCCCGACACCTACCCGCTCGCCCCCGCGGTACAGGAGTGGGAAGAGAGGTTCTGGAAAGACGAGGTTGAGCCGGGTGTGTTCAGGGCCGATATCGATACCACGTTCGCGTTGTATCGTCCGCTCGACCGCCGTCACCAGGAAAACCTCGCGCTACGTACCGGTGCCCCCTATGTGGCTCGCCACCTTCCCTGGTACACGAACCCAGCTGAGCTGTCAGCAGAGGACATCTACTACCGCGAGCACGCTGATTCTTCGATCGCCAACTGGGATCGCGATGAGTTGCCACGCTGGAAGCAGCGTTGGCTGGATCAGCAACGAGACTGATCTATCGAGCGCATCAACGTTCGATGGGAGATCAGACTTCTTCGGCGAATCGCGGTTCGAGCCGCAAGAACAGCCACCATCCGAATGTCAGGGTTGCCGCGCTGATCACTGCCAGTACCAGTAGGTCGGTGGCCGCGGGACCAGTGCCGTCATACAGCAGGGTGCGGAACACTTCGATGAACTTCGCTGCTGGGTTGGCGTCAAGGACGGTGACCACCCAATCGGGAATGCTCTCGTTCTCCCGAAGGAGACTCGGCGGGTACACGATTGGCGTTGCGAAGAACCAGACCTGGATAACGATCGTCCACAAGTAGGCCATGTCACGGAAATACACCGACAGTGAGCCAAGCGCCAGCGCGAACCCTGACCCAAACATCACCAGCAACACGCTTGCGAACAGGAGCACCGGTAGCCAGAGGATAAGTGGGCTGCCGGCGATGACTAGCACGATGCATAACAGCGTCAACTCGATCGCGAACTGCACACAGGCATGCGTCACGTTGGCGAATACCAAGATCTCTCTCGGGAAGGCAACTCGGCGAACGAGTCCGGCATTCCCGGTAATCGAGCCGAGGCCCATGTTGCACATCAGCGCGAAGAAGTTCCAGGGGATCAAGCCGCAGAGCAAGAACAGGGCAAAACTGTCGAGCTCGCTGGGGTCTCCAACCGGAGCGACTCCGGGGAAGATAACCCCGAACACGAACCAATAGATGGCGACGGTCGCGAGAGGGTTGAGCATCGACCATGTCCAACCCAGGACGGACCGGCGGTACTTGGTTCTCAGTTCGCGCAGCGTGAAGTTCCAAAGAAGTTCACGTGAGCTGACGACGCTCATTACAGCACTCATAACAGCCGCAGAATGCTACCTCACGCGGGCCAACTCCACGCGGTCCTCATCCGTATTCCCGCGCCCGTCTCCCCTCGGGCGCATTTCTCTGCAAGGCATGGTCGCAAACCGCGCACCGATCCGACAGAATGTTGCCGCCATGTCGCAGAGTGCAGTCGTTGTTGACAACGTTTGGAAGAACTTCCGTCTCTATCAGGAGAAGAATCAGTATCTCAAGGCGACGATCCTCAAGGGTCGCCGTTCCAGGTACAAAGAATTCTGGGCGCTCCAGGGCATCGAGTTTGAAGTTGCCTCGGGCCAAACGTTCGGGGTCATTGGCCCCAATGGCTCTGGTAAGAGCACCTTGCTGAAATGCCTCGCCGGCATCCTCACCCCCGACAAAGGCAGTATCACCCATCAGGGCCGTCTCTCGGCGCTACTCGAACTTGGCGCAGGGTTCCATATGGAATTGAGTGGTCGAGAGAACGTGTACCTCAACGGTGCGATTCTGGGGCTGACCCGACGTGAGATCGACCGCCGGTTTGACGACATTGTCGAGTTCGCTGGCCTCGAGGAATTCATCGACTCGCCGGTGAAGAACTATTCCTCGGGCATGTTCGTCAGGCTCGGGTTTGCTGTCGCCGCGCACGTCGAGCCCGAGGTGCTGTTGATTGATGAGGTGCTGTCAGTTGGCGACGAAAGTTTCCAACGGAAGTGCGCCGAGAAAATCGAGCAGTTTCGTCGCGATGGTCGCACGATTGTGTTCGTTAGCCACGGGCTCTCTCAGGTTGAGCAGCTGTGTGAACAGGTCGCCTGGATCAACCAAGGCAAGCTGATTGAGATTGGTCCTGCGGCCGACGTGATTACCCGCTATCGCGGCGAGAGTCACGATGCCGAGCGAGTCGAGGGTGAGCAGGGCAGCCGCTGGGGAACGCACGAAGCAGAGATCTTGCGAGCCGGATTTATCGGTCCAGACGGAGAACCGACTTCCTTGGTAACGACGCTCGAGCAGGCCCGGCTCCGAATCGAGTACGTCGCACACCAGCCG
>JAHRVJ010000036.1 GCA_019090765.1 Ilumatobacteraceae bacterium | reverse complement strand
GCCTGGCACCTGGTGGCGCGCTTCTTCACTTCTCTGTCGTCTGCTCCTGCGACCGATGCCGACGAGGCGTGGGTCGATAGTCAGCTACTTCCCGGTGAGCAGGAACTGTGGAGCCAGATGGGCAGCCAGGATCGCCGCCACAGCGCGCTTGTCGCCCGACGATTCGTAGCCGTGCGACCCGAGGCTTCTGCCGCTGAGGTCCGAGGCGCAATACTCCACGATGTCGGCAAGATTGAGTGCGGCCTTGGAACATTCGGTCGGGTCGCAGCAACAGTGGTTGGGTCGCGTGGCCGACGCTTTGCCGCCTATCACAACCATGAAGAGATCGGTGCCGATCTCGCGGCGGCAGCCGGATCAGATCCTCAAACCGTCGAGCTGATCCGCGGCTCAGGCCCCGCGTTCGAAGCCCTCCGCGCCAGCGACCACGCCTAACTGCGTTCGCCGCCCGAGCACCTCCCGCCAACTTCCCGGCAAACCTCCCCCCAACTTCCCCAACTTCCCCGAAATATGTTGTGAATCGGACGCTATGCGTCCGATTCACAACATATTTCGGACGGACGGAAGGTTTGTCCGAGTGCCCTCCCGAAATTTGCTGTGATCTGAACGCTATGCGTTCGATTCACAACAAATTTCAGATTGGGGGAGTGGGTTAGGCGGGGAGCATTCCGACGTTGGTTTGGGCTCGCTTTAGGGTGACCGACGCGACTTCGCGGGCTTTCTCGGCTCCTACTCGAAGGAGTCGGGAGAGTTCACCGGGGTCATCGAGCAGTTCGTAGTATCGCTCCCGGATTGGATCTAGCGCGGCTAACACAGCTTCACCAGTATCGACTTTGAGAGCGCCGTACTGGGTGTAGTCGTCGGCAACGGAAGCGGGAGTGCGACCTGTGACCGCGGCATTGATCTCCAGCAGATTCGCGACGCCAGGCTTGTTTTCGCGGTCATAACGGACGGCGTCGGGCCCCGTGTCGGAATCGGTGACGGCGCGCTTGAACTTCTTCATCACAACTTTTGGGTCGTCGATGAGGAAGACGCATCCGGCGTCTGAGTCATCGGACTTCGACATCTTCGATGTTGGGTCTTGCAAGCTCATCACTCGGGCACCAGCGGCAGGGGTAACGGCTTCGGGAAGAACGAACGTGTCGCCAAAGCGGTGGTTGAAGCGGATAGCGATATCGCGGGTGATCTCGATGTGTTGTCGCTGATCGTCGCCGACGGGGACTTCGTTCGCGTCATACAGCAAGATGTCTCCGGCCTGGAGTGCCGGGTAGGTGAACAGCCCGGCCGCGATGAACTGATTCTCACGCTTGGCGGTCTTGTCTTTGAACTGCGTCATCCGCGACAGCTCGCCGTAGCTCACAGTGCATTCCATCATCCACCCGAGCTGGCTGTGTTCGGGCACGTGACTCTGCACGAAGACCGTGGAAACATCTGGGTCGAGACCGATCGCGAAGAACATCGCGGCGAGCGACATGGTCGTCTCACCCAGCACACCGGGGCGCTCGGTGACCGTAAGGGCATGGAGGTCGACGATGCCGTGGAAGGCATCACAGGTGTGTTGACCACTGACCCAGTTTCGTAATGCGCCCAAGTAATTACCGAGGTGGACGTCTCCTGTTGGCTGCATACATGACAGCACGCGGGTTGTCTTGCTCACGGCCGACGACGATACCCGCTAGCGGGTGCTGCGCTCGGGTAGGTTGAATGCCGATGGCCATGAACGTTGCGACCCCTGTCTACGAGGGGCCCTTCGACATGCTCTTGCAGTTGATCTTGAAAGAGCAAGTTGATATCTACGAAGTCAACTTGTCAACGATTGTCGATGCATATCTCGCGGAACTCGATCGCATGCAAGAGCTCGACCTCGACGTTGCAACAGGGTTCCTGTTGATCGCGGCGACACTGATTGAGTTGAAGGCGCGCAGGTTGCTGCCGAACATGTCTGATCTCGATCTTGACGACGAATTGGCTCTCTGGGAGGAGCGCGACATGTTGCTGGCGCGGCTACTTGAGGCAAAGACCTTTAAAGATGTAGCTCAAGTCTTTGCCCAGCTCGCCAGTGAAGCTGACCGCTCGTTTCCTCGCGTCGTCGGACCCGACGAACGTTTCGCGGCCACGTTGCCCGACATGCTTGAAGGCACTTCGGTTACCCGGCTACGCAATGCTGCCATCAGCGCGCTCACGCCAAAGCCGATCCCCACCGTCGACCTATTCCACATCAATCCAATCAAGACCACGGTCGCCGACGCTGTTACAGAACTGCTCGATGAACTACCACGGATCGGCCGGATCACGTTTCGCCGGCTCACGGCCGATCTTGGCGAGCGGGTCGAGGTGATCATCCGCTTTCTCGCATTGTTGGAGTTGTTCAAGCAGGGGGCAATCGAACTCGATCAGCCCGAACGCTTTGGTGATATCGAAATTGCTTGGTCGCCTGACGACAGCTTCGACTCTGAAGCGATCCTCATCGATACCTACGAAGGCTGACCGGTGTGACTGACGACATCTTGAACCCCATTGACGATCAGGTCGACGAATTCAAACGAGCGATCGAATCGATCATCCTGGTCGCGCACGATCCAGTGCCGGCCGAACTACTCGCGCAACTAATTGAGCAGCCGACGATGCTGATCGAGCAATGGTGCTCGGAGCTGGCCGAGAGCTACAGCCAGGCAGCCCACGGCTTCGAACTGGTCCAGATTGCCGGTGGCTACCGTTACCAAACCGCTCCTGACCTCACCCCTTACGTTGAGCGTTTCCTACTGCACGACCAGCGGGCGCGCCTGTCGGGTGCAGCCCTTGAAACGCTGGCAATCGTCGCCTACAAACAGCCGATATCGCGCTCGCAGGTCGCGGCAATTCGCGGTGTCGACCCCGATGGGGTACTACGCACCCTGCAGGCCCGCGGGTACATCGACGAAACTGCTCGCGACGATGGCCCTGGTCAGGCAATCCTGTACGGCACAACCACTTCCTTTCTTGAAAAGCTCGGCCTGGCATCACTCGATGACCTTCCAGCAATCGCTGAGTTCATCCCCGATGCTGACGTCGTTGAAGCGCTAGAAGATGGCCTCCGAGTCACACCCCAAGTTGATGTTGCGCCGCGGGAAATGTCGCAAAATGAGCCCGGGGGAAGTTCCGACGGCGCGTCTTGGCCGTGACTAGTGAACAGCCCGAGCCTCCCTTGTGGGAACAGAACGCTGCCAAGAGCGCGGCGCTGCCCCAAGGAATCCGGCTCCAGAAAGTGCTCGCGTCGGCTGGCCTCGGAAGTCGTCGTGTTTGCGATGATCTGATTGCCGAAGGGCGCGTAACCGTCAATGGTGAGGTTGCGGTATTGGGCCGACGGGTTGATCCAGCTGCCGACCGCGTTGAACTTGACGGTGCCCCCATCGGAGTTCTTCCTGACCTGGTCTATTACCTGCTGAACAAGCCGCAGGGCGTCGTTACGACGAGCAAGGACACTCACGGTCGACCAACGGTTGTCGAGTTGCTTCCAGCAGAACCGCGGGTGTTTGCTGTAGGCCGGTTGGATGCCGACACCGAAGGGTTGCTATTGCTCACTAACGATGGCGATCTCGCGAATCGCATTGCTCACCCATCCCACGGAGTTGAGAAGGAATACCTCGCAGAAGTTGATGGAGGTCGAGTCTCTCCGGGCCATATCCGCCAGCTTCGCGACGGCATTGAACTCGATGACGGAATCACCGCGGAGGCCAGAGTAGCGCAGCCCGAGCCTGGGGTGTTGCGGATCACCATCCACGAAGGTCGTAACCGTCAAGTCCGGCGGATGTGTGCTGCTGTCGGTCACCCCGTTCGCCGATTGGTGCGAACCCGGATTGGGCCGTTGGCTGACCGCTCACTAGCACCGGGTGCTTGGCGCGAGCTGACCGCTGCGGAGTGGAAAGTGCTTACCGAAGCGGTTGCCCGCGAGGGCTAGCGATACGATCGAAGCCCGTGACTCAAGCAACACCCCGCCGAGCCAATGTGATTGGGCTAGGGCTAATCGGTGGTTCAATCGGGCTGGCCCTCAAAGCCCGCGGCTGGCATGTAACCGGTGAAGACATCGATTCCGAAGTGGAGGCTGCGGCCGCCGCATGTGGCGCAATCGATCAGCCTGGGCTTGACGCCACCGCCGAGATCACCTTCGTCGCAGTGCCGGTATCGAGAGCTGCCGAGCAGGTTCGGCGTGCCCTTTCTGACACAACCGGAACTGTCACTGATGTCGGCAGCGTGAAGGCCCCGATCTGTCGACTGTGCGACGATCCGAGATTTGTGGGTGGCCACCCAATGGCGGGCAGCGAGCTCGATGGTCTTGACGGCGCCGACGGTGACCTGTTTAACGGTGCGGTGTGGGTGCTCACCCCGGTAGAACACAGTGATGACACCACGTTTGCCCAGGTCACAGGGGTTGTTGGCTCGCTCGGTGCTGAGGTGGTTGCCCTCAACCCTGAGCGGCACGACCAGTTGGTGGCGGTGGTCAGCCACGTTCCCCACCTGACTGCAGCAACATTGATGGGCCTCGCCAGCGACCGCGCCGAAGAACACGCCGCACTGCTGCGCCTCGCGGCGGGAGGCTTCCGCGACATGACCCGCGTGGCGAGCGGACAACCCGACATTTGGCTCGATATCTGCACAGAGAACCGCACTGCAATCGTCGAGGTGCTCGACCAGTTGATGGCTGGTCTCTCCGATGTTCGTGAGGTGATTAACCTCGCCGATCGTGACGCCCTGCTGGAGCGCTTGGCAGCGGCGCGTCAGGCCCGCGCGAATCTCCCGGCTCGCATTGTTCACCCAGAAGAACTGGCTGAAGTACGGATTCCGATTCCTGACCGCGCTGGTGCCGCCGCCGAAGTGTTCACACTGGCTGCGGAGTTGAGCGTCAACATTGCCAGCTTCGAAGTTGTACATGTGGTCGAAAGCACGCGCGGCGTTGCCGTGGTGCTCGTCGACCAGGCCTTCGCCGACATCTTCAAGGGCGGATTAATGGCACGCGGATTTCGACCGTCAGTACAGGTGCTGTCGTGATTGGCGACGACCTCTACCGAGTTCGCCCTGCGGACGGGCCGGTGATTGCCGATGTTGATGTTCCCCCGTCGAAGAGCATTGCCAACCGCGCCCTAGTCTGTGCTGCGCTCGCCGACGGTGACAGTGAAATCATCGGTGTCGCCCCCGGCGACGACACCGCCTCCATGCTTGACTGTCTGGAAGCTCTGGGTTGTTTGATTTCCTTGCGAACTACCGAAGACGACGGCATTGCTGAAGTGAGTGGCACCGGCGCCTTCCTGCGTCCTGGTCCGCTGCAACTCTACGCGGGGCTAGCTGGCACGACCTCCCGTTTTGTGACGGCCTTGGCAGCCCTGGGCCCAGGGCCGTACACAATCGACGGAGATGAGCCGCTACGCGGCAGACCGATGGCACCGCTCCACGATTCCTTGACGGCGCTCGGCGCTGAGGTGACGCCACTCGGTGAACCTGGGCATCTGCCAGTTGAGGTTTCAGGTCCGCTCCAGAATGCTGACGCAGTGGTGATGCCAGGGGATGTCTCTAGCCAGTACGTCACCGCGATGATGCTCATCGCCCCGTACATTCCCGGCGGGTTGAAGCTGTGGCTGTCGACGGGTCTTGTTTCGCGTCCCTACCTCGAAATCACCCGAGCCGTAATGGGCGGATTTGGCGTTGGCGACGTTGAAATTCATGAGCGGCACGTCTCGGTCGCCCGTGGCGAGTATTTGCCGACGAGCTACTTCGTTGAGCCCGATGCTTCGTCGGCCAGCTACCCGCTGGCAGCCGCGGCAATGGTCGGCGGTGCAGTCAGCGTTCACGGACTTGGAGCGGACTCTCCGCAGGGTGACGCTCGTTTTGCGGAGATCCTCCGCTCAATGGGCTGTTCCACCACGATCGCGAGTCGCGATACGGTCGTCATGCGTCGACGTGACACCCCCCTCCGTGGGATCGAGATCGATATGTCCGACGTCTCCGATCTCGTGCCAACAATGGCGGTAGTTGCTACGCAGGCCGTAACCCCAACGCGAATTACCGGCGTCGGCTTTATCAGGGCTAAGGAGAGCGACCGTCTCGGCGACTTGTCCGTCGAGTTGCGCAAGACCGGAGCAGAGATCACCGTTGAGGACGATGGTCTGCTGATTCGACCTACCGACCATCTCCAGGGGGCCCGCCTAGAGACTCACGACGACCATCGTTTGGCAATGGCGTTCGGCCTCCTGGGCTTGGTAGTCGACGGAATCGAAGTGGCGAATCCCGGGGTGGTCTCCAAGAGTTGGCCCAGCTACTGGGATGTGCTCGCGGCCATACCAGCCCGACGAATATGACCCAGGTTGCGGCCTTCGACGTCGATGGAACGCTTACGACTTCCGACTGTGTTGTGCCGTTCCTGCGCGAGGTTGCGGGGACTCCGCAACTAGTTGGCCGCCTTCTCCTTCACCCCTACTCACTCGCGGCAGCGGCTTGGAAGCGCGATCGTGACGCGCTGAAAGAGGCCAGCGTGGTGGCTGCGTTCGCTGGCAGAGCCGAAGCCGACATTCGAGAGTTGGGGGAGGAGTTTGCCCGTCGCGTGCATGCGGAACGACTGAGGCCTGAGATTGTCGAGCACCTCGATCAGCACCTTGCCAATGGCGATGCGGTGGTTCTCGTCTCGGCGTCATTGGAGACCTACCTCGATCCACTGGCGCGTTTGCTAGCTGTCAACGACGTGCTCGCAACGAAACTTGCCGCCGACTCTGCTGGTCTCCTCACGGGGGAGATCGATGGCCCAAACTGTCGTGGGCCCGAGAAAGTGCGACGTCTCCATGCGTGGCTCGACGAGCATCATGGCGGTCGTGACAACGTTCACCTCACGGCGTACGGCGACTCTCCCGGTGATCGCGAGTTGCTAGCCGATGCCGATACGGCACATTGGGTTGGCAAGTCGGGGAGCGCCGTGGCGGAGGTCACCAAGTGACGGTGCCCATCGGCACTACCGTCGCACCCGATATGTCGACCAGGCGAAACATCCAGGTGATGGCCCCGTGCTAGGCGCGCTCGTGCGCACGGCGCGCCCCAAGCAATGGTTGAAAAACGTGCTTGTATTCGCGGCCCCCGGTGCTGCAGGGGTTCTCGATCAAGGTGAAGACCTAGCGCTAACGATGCTGGCGTTCATCGCGTTCTGCTTCGCAGCAAGCGGAATCTATGTTTGGAATGACCTGCTCGACGTCGAGGCCGACCGCCGTCACCCGAAAAAATGCAAACGTCCAATTGCGGCCGGTGAACTCTCGGTCGGCGCGGCCCGCGTGGCCGGCGTCGTCCTACCGATACTCGCGCTTGGGGTGGCGGCCCTAACCGGGCGGTGGCAGACCGTCGCAGTTATCGCCGTCTACTTGGTGATCACCATTGCGTACACGCTGCGCTTGAAGCACGTTGCGGTCGTCGATCTCGTAACTGTTGCCTCTGGGTTTGTGCTGCGTGCGGCGGCCGGCGCGGTGGCAGTTGATGTGCCGATGTCGCGATGGTTCGTGCTGTGCATCACGTTCGGCTCGCTCTTCATCGTGATTGGCAAGCGTTATGCCGAATTGAACGAGGTCGGCTACGCAGCCGGGACACGCTCCACACTTGAGGTGTACAGCGTTGGCTATCTACGCACTCTGCTTAGCGTGAGCCTCAGTGGCGTGGTGATCAGCTACTGCGTTTGGGCGTTCGAAACGAGCGCCGAGGCCAACTCCGAATGGCCCTTCTACGAACTGTCGATCGTGCCGATGTTGATGGCCCTTTTCCGCTACCTGCTTGTGCTCGATGAAGGCGAAGGGGCAGCCCCCGAAGAAGTGTTTAGCAGCGATCGCCTGATCCAATTCCTTGGCCTCTGCTGGGTCGTGATCTATGGCATCGCGGTCTATACGGCGTGACCCCGGACCAGAATCACATCATCGAATGGACCCCAACAATGGCTAGTACGCAACCATCTCTCGTCTCGACTATTGAGCTTGTTGACGGTGTCGAAGGCTGGATGACCGCTGGTCAAGCAGCGACTCTTTTCGACGCCGCTCGCAGCTGTCCGCCCGACGGAACGATCGTCGAGATCGGGAGCTTCCAGGGGCGCTCCACAATCGTGCTCGCCAGTGCCGCCGCCGCAGAGGTCGAGATCGTTGCGATCGATCCACATGCTGGCAACGACCGTGGCCCTCAGGAGATCGACGGATTTGCAGACGAAGCCGCCGACGACCACGCCGTGTTCAACTCGAACCTAGAGAACGCCGGTGTGGCCGACCGAGTGCGTCACCTACGGATGTTCTCTGACGCTGCCCTCGCCAAAGTCGACGGCAAAATTGATGTGCTGTACATCGACGGAGCGCATCGCTATGGGCCAGCACTCGCCGACATTCGCTCTTGGGGCCAGCGTGTTGACACCGGTGGCACGATGCTGATCCACGACTCGTTCTCCTCGATTGGCGTGACGATGGCAATCCTGCGCGAGTTGCTACTCGGCAAGCGGTTCAGATACGTCGGCCGATCACGTTCGATGACCATTTATCGGGCAGACCTCGAAGGTTCACGGCTGCGAAATGCCGGATCGCAGCTCGCGCAACTTCCCTGGTTCGTTAAGAACATCGGTTTGAAAATCGTATTGTCGCTCGGCGTTGGCAAGTTAATGCAACGATTCGGGAAGGACGCTCCAGAGTGGCCCTACTAATCTGCTATTCGCTAGCCACCACGAGTGGTGTCGGTAGTGTCGGTAGTTCGTGAGATCGCAACTAACTGAGCTCAGCGGGTGGGGTCGTACCTCGCCGACCGTCGCGACCCTGGTCGACACGTCAACGCAGGAATTGACCGCGGGCGGATTGGCTTTCCTCACCTCAAATCGCCGCGGAGTGATTGCTCGTGGCCTCGGTCGCGCCTATGGCGATCCGGCCCAGAACGCTGGTGGAAACGTAGTGCGCTTGGCTCCGGGCCCGATCCTGCTCGACGATGAGGCAGGCGTAGTCACCGTGGGTGCCGGTGTGAGTCTCGACGAACTGCTCCGCCATTTGGTGCCGCGTGGCTGGTTCATTCCGGTCAGTCCGGGAACGCGATTCGTAACGATCGGAGGGGCAGTTGCGAGTGATGTCCACGGCAAGAATCATCACGTCGATGGATCATTCGGCAGCCACCTCGACCAACTGACAATGCTGCTCGCCGATGGCCGCAGCCGAGCGATCACTGCTGCTTCGGACCCCGACCTGTGGTGGGCGACCATTGGTGGAATGGGCCTTACCGGGATCATCACCGACGTCACCATTCGTCTGCTCCCAATCGAAAGCAGTCTTTGCGTCGTCGACACCGAGCGCGTCCCCAATCTTGAGGCATTGCTCGAGCGAATGGAGAGCGGCGATCACCGGTATCGCTATTCGGTGGCGTGGATTGATCTGGTTGCCAGCGGGAGCGGTCTTGGTCGGTCAGTGCTCACCCGCGGAGACCATGCCACCGTTGACCAGCTTGCGGCCGACGGTCATAAGGCACTCCGTGATCCGTTGGCGTTCGGCCCGCCCGAGCTGGCCGCGATCCCACCGGGAATTCCCAATGCGCTCAGCCGTCCGGCAGTACGTGCATTCAACGAACTCTGGTACCGCAAGGCTCCTAAGGAACATCGGAGCTTTGAGAGCATCACTGGCTTTTTCCATCCCCTCGACATGATCGGCGAGTGGAACAGGCTCTACGGCAGCAAGGGGTTCCTGCAGTACCAATTTGTGGTTCCGTTCGAGGCCGTCGACACCCTCCGGGAGATTGTCAAGCGGGTGGTGGCCTCGGGGTACGCCAGCTTTCTCGCCATTCTCAAGCGGTTCGGGCCCGAGAGCGGCGGATTGCTGAGCTTCCCAACTCCCGGCTGGACGCTGACCCTCGACCTTCCGGCCGGGGCGGCTGGCCTCGGAGCGCTGCTAGCCGACCTCGATGCAATGGTGCTCGAAGTCGGGGGACGTCATTATTTGGCCAAAGATGCCACGACAACGCCCGAGGTGATACGAGCTGGCTATCCGCGACTAGACGAATGGTTAGCGATCCGCAAACGTGTCGATCCCGACGGTCTCTGGGCCAGCGATCAGGCGCGGCGCTTGGCCCTCGTGTGAACTCCTCTACTCGATTGGAACAAACAACATGAACAACGCAATCAACGACCCTCAAACAGTCCTCGTGCTCGGCGGTACGAGCGACATCGGTCAAGCCATCGTTGCCAAGCTCGCAACGACGAGCCTGCGGCAAGTGATTTTGGCGGTCCGTCAGCCCGACCAAGTTGACGTTGAACAGGTCGCCGTTGGCGATGCCGATGTAGCAGTGGTCGGCTTCGACGCCACCGACACTGCCAGCCACGAAGCCCTGATCGCTGATGTAGCTGAGGAATACGGCGACCTTGATGTGATTGTCCAGGCGTTTGGTCAGCTCGGCGCTAGTGACCTTCAAGATCCGATTGCCTCAGCGGAGCTAGCCACAGTGAACTATGCCGGTGCCGTCAGCTCCGGGCTCGCGGCGGCAAAACAGTTGCGGCTACAGGGTCACGGCACACTCGTTGTGTTGTCGAGCGTTGCCGGTGTTCGCACACGTGGATCCAACTTCGTTTACGGCTCCACGAAAGCGGGTCAGGACGCCTTCGCGACCGGACTCGGGCATGCTCTGCATGGCACGGGGGCCAAGGTACTGACCGTGCGCCCTGGGTTCGTGCGCTCAGCGATGACCGATGGATTGGAAGAAGCTCCATTTTCGGTTGACCCTGACGATGTCGCGGACGCCGTCGTGGCCGGTTTGCGGAGCGGTAAGAGCGTGGTTTGGGTTCCAGGGAAGCTGCGCTACGTATTCGGCCTCTTGCGCTTCGCACCTGACGCCGTCTGGCGCAAACTCGATAAATGACCAATCCGGATTCGGTCGACCGCCTCCAGGAGTCGGCCGACCGGGTACGTGCGTTGGGCATCGAACGCATCGAGAGCTACGCCTGGCGCGACCTTGACGACCCCGAAGCCGGAGGATCAGAGCTGCACGCCGATGAGATCTTTCGGCGCTGGGCAGCGGCTGGTATTGATGTGGACCATCGCACATCCACCTTCGATGAGGCCCGGTCCTTCGAGCGCAACGGCTACCAGGTCACGCAATGCGGTGGCCGCTACGACGTGTTTGCCCGAGTCATTT
>JAHRVJ010000035.1 GCA_019090765.1 Ilumatobacteraceae bacterium | reverse complement strand
TGACCGTGGACCTTGGCCAGAATCGGGGCAATGTCGGCGGCCTCGATTGGCCCCGCGGCGAAGAGCCGCGAGAGAAGATGATTGACAATGACGTGCTCGGCGCCGTCGACATACTCCGGTGAGTAGGTCGGCTCGGCGAGCGCGACGCACTCGCCCCATCCTTCGACGATGTCACCGGAGGGGGAGTCGGCTTCGGTCATCTCAACACGCACGAGCAAAATGTCGCGCTCAGTTTGGCTACCGAAGCTGGTTCGAAAAGGGGAGACGAGCGGCATCGCGATGCGGCGTAGCTCAACGCCTGTGATGTTCCATTTCATGGTCTTGCTCCTATCACGTATTCGCCTGCACTGGTGAAACCGACGATTGGTCGGCCAGTGCTGAGGGCGGCGGTCAATGAGTTGCGTGTGGCCTGACGCCATTCAGCGACTGCGGTGGGGTCGGTACGACGCAGCGCGACGACGTCTGCGGGGGTCGGAACGAGGTCGATCTGTGCGGATTGGCCGAGATCATCGATGTCGGACCCGTCGCGCGGTTCAGTTGACGGATCTGACCGCACGTCCCACTCCATCAGGAGACGGTCAGAATCGTCGCCAGCATTGATGGCATCGGTCATCGTTCCGTAGAACGATGGCAGGTAAGCCTGCACCTTGGCACCAAGTATCGCGATGTTGAACCAGGCGTTGCGCCGAACGATTGGATCGAATGTCCAGACAATCCAATCGATTCCCATCTTGGCCGCCCAGTCGCGTTGATGCATCTTGATCGCCCGGCCAATCCCCAAGTGGCGGGCGTCGGGCAGCAGTCCAGTTACATGGCTATGAAGGGCCGGTTGGTCTCGGTGCCGGGCGAGGATTGCTACTGAGGCTCCGACGATGATCTGGTCGCTTGGGTCTGGACCATTGCTGGTGTAGGCGGCGCTGACATAGCCGCCGGAGTGAGCGATTGCGAGCAGCATCTCGAGCCGTACGAGTTCGGTCGACGATCCCCAAACTTGCTTGAGGAGGTCGACGACTGCGACCAATTCGTCCGCTGTCGAAACTGTTCGGATCTCGATTTCGCCCTTTGTGGTGGTCATCCGGCTCTGAACGTAGCTGGCGGAGGTGAACGGTTCGTCAAACACCTTGGAACTTGGTTGGGAATCCAGATAGGCATGACTCCCTATGGCGCGCATCCTGGTTACCGAAGAAATCGCTGAAGCGGGCCTGGAAGGGCTCCGCGAGGCTGGCCACAATGTCGATATCCAAGTTGGGTTGTCACCCGACGAGCTGGTGGCGGCCATTCCGGGGGCGCACGCGCTCATCATTCGCTCCGCTACCGACGTCACCGACGCGGTGCTCGAGGCTGGTTCCGACCTGATGGTTGTTGGGCGTGCCGGTATCGGGCTTGACAACGTTGACGTCGAATCTGCAACCAAGCGTGGCGTGATGGTTGTGAATGCTCCGCAGAGCAACATCGTTTCGGCTGCCGAGCACACGATGGCGTTGCTCATGGCATCTGCCCGCAATGTGCCCCAAGCGCATGCCGCGCTGGTGGAGGGTCGCTGGGAGCGCGGTCGCTGGGGTGGCGTCGAACTGTTTGAGAAGACGCTCGGCATTGTTGGTCTTGGTCGGATCGGCAAACTCGTCGCGGATCGGGCTAAGGGCTTCGGAATGCGTCTTGTGGCCTATGACCCGTTCGTCTCCGAGGAACGGGCGAAGAAGATGGGCGTTGAGTTGCTAACTCTTGACGAGATCATCGCCGAGTCGGATTTCCTCACCGTGCACCTTCCGAAAACGCCTGAGACATTGGGCCTCATCAATCGTGACCTGCTGCTCAAGGCGAAGCCGAGCTTGCGCGTGATCAACGTTGCGCGTGGCGGGATTGTCCACGAAGAAGACCTCGCCGAATGCGTTCGCGAGGGGGTTATCGCCGGTGCCGCGCTGGACGTGTTCTCAACTGAGCCAATGACCGAGTCGCCGCTGTTTGGGCTTGACGCGGTGGTCGTCACCCCTCACCTCGGTGCCAGCACCCGCGAAGCGCAAGACAAAGCGGGTGAAACGATCGCCGCGATGGTGCAGTTGGCTCTCGATGGTGAGTTCGTCCCGTTCGCGGTAAATGTCAATGCGGCCGAAGCGAGCGAGACCATCCGGCCCTACCTCCCGCTCGCCGAGCGCCTCGGCGGGCTGTTTGTTTCGCTGGCGGGTGGGCTACCGAAAGAGCTGGAGATCTGCACCGAAGGTGAGATCGCCGGCTATGACACTCGGATCCTCGAACTTGCAGTGCTCAAGGGCTTCTTCGGCATGATTTCCGACGAACCCGTCACCTATGTGAACGCTCCGCAGCTCGCGGAAGAACACGGTGTACAAGTGCGTGATGTGAGCTCGGCGACCCCGGCCGACTTCGTTAACTTGCTCACCCTTCGTGGGGGAGGCCACTCGATCAGCGGCACATTGTCGGGGCCCAAGAGCGAACAACGGATTGTCAATATCGATGACACACCGTTCGACGTCCCTCCTGCAAGTCACATGGTGGTCATTCACAACGACGATCGCCCCGGCGTGATCGGTACGGTTGGCACTCTGCTTGGCGACGCCGGCGTGAATATCGCCGACATGGACGTCAGCAGGGTTGCTGGCGAAGGAACGGCCGTAATGCTGATCGCCCCAACTGCCGAAGTCACCCACGACGTGCTGGCGGAACTCACTGCCTCGCCCGGCATCCTCGAGGTCATCAGCCTCAACGCCTAGATAATCGCGCCAGGGCCCCGCTCCAGTCGGGTGCCGCACCGCCACTGGTGTCGAGCCTCGATCTCGTACGCAAGTCGGCCAGAGGCTTTGACCATGTCGCCGGTTGCCGATCGTCAACGTTCGGACCGGGAAGGGCCATTGAGTTGAGGCGTCGATCACGCGTCCGGTTGCAGGCAAACGTCG
>JAHRVJ010000351.1 GCA_019090765.1 Ilumatobacteraceae bacterium | reverse complement strand
GTCGCCACCCACTCTCAGGCATGAACGAACAACACCCAAGTGGCCAAGCACAACCCAAATCCGCAGGTCAGCGGGCCAACAGGCGCGCCGGCGACATTGTGACTGCCACTTCCGAACTACTAGTCTCACCCTCATCCTGGGGGAGGAGAGGGCAGTTGGGGGTACCTGCATCACCAAGTAGTACGAACGTGGCGGCTCGACCCGCGACGGACGTACGACGGTCGACTGCGCGCCGCATGAGCGATGAAGCAATCACAGCTTGGCACTCAGGTTCGGCGCTAACTCGTGCCGCAGCGATCGCTATCGCAATTGCGGCTGTGTTGTCGATCGCCTCCGGCCGCATTCCAACCGCTAGCGGGTTGGCAATACTCGCGCTGATTCCCGCCGCATTGATCGACGTTCGCGAGAGACGAATCCCAAACACTTGGGTTGGCCTGTCGGGGGCGGTATTCGTATTCTCCACGGCCCTTTCAGCCCTCACTGGACACGACACAAAGGTCGTCAGCATTGTGGCGGGTGCCCTTACCTTGGCCCTACCACTGCTCGCCCTCCATCTCATCTCACCCAATGCGATGGGATTCGGCGATGTGAAAGCCGCAGTCGTTCTGGGGGCAGCCCTCGGCGCGATTGACTGGCAACTCTCACTAGCAGGCCTCGCGTTGGCCGCTGGCCTCGCCGCCACTGTCGGGACGCTTAGCGGTGTTCGCACCATTGCTTTCGGGCCCTTCCTTGTTATCGGGACCACTGTGGCTCTCGCGGCCAACCCCATCTTTCTGAGTGTCATCACCAACGGGAGAGTTGCATGACCAACACGCCCCCAGCTTCGACACCACGCGGATTCCAGCCGTCGACCCGTCGACGTAACCGCATTGCCGCGGGTGTCGCTCTGGCGGCAGTTGCGATCGGCGGCAACGCGCTCATCTACTCGAATCTCAACGAATCTGAGCCCGCGGTCCAAGTCGTTCGTGATGTCCCTGCTGGCGAACAAATCACCTCTGACATGCTGCGTACGGTAGATGTCGACGTCGATTCGTCGGTCAACGTGATCGACGGCGACGAAGTTGACAGCATCGTTGGCAACTACGCCAAAGTGCGGCTGATATCGGGCTCGCTCGTCACCTGGGGGGCGCTGCAAAACGACCCGCTCGTGGGGGCCGGGAAATACGTCGTGGCAATCCAGGTTCCCGAAGGCGCGCTCCCCGTGGGGCTACGCGAACGTGTGCCCGTCCAATTGGTCATCCCGGCTGACCGCAACCTCACCGACTCAACCGAATTGGTCATCTCCGGAATCGTGGTCGCATTACCAAGATCAACCGACACTGCCATCGGCGAGCAGTCACTGTCTATCGAAGTCGCGGCGAGCGAAGCCGCAACTCTCGCCGCGGCCAACGACGTGCGCGTCGTACTAACGGACCCGACCGACGAGCCCGACTCATGAGCTTGATCGCGCTCGTCGGCGACTACACGACCACCACAACGCTCGCTCTCGCGGCGAGTTGGCCAACCGACTCGCTAGTGGTCGTCGAAGCCGACCGATCAGGCGGCTCACTCGCGGCCTGGCTTGACACACCGGTAACACCTTCCCTCGCCACAATCGTGGCCAGTGGACCGGCTTCAACGCCCATGATCGAATCGATGATCCACCACAGTGTGTCGGGGGTGCGCTTCATCGCGGCTCCCATCCGCGTTCGCGCCGCGGCCACCGCAATTGACGAAGCAACCTCGTCGGTGTTCCCCTCGATCGCGTCAATGCCAGCCACCACAGTGATTGCCGACACTGGTCACCGTCGTCCTAATGCCAGGGGGCCGTCAATCTTGAGCCTCGCCAGCCAGGTAGTTGTGTGTCATCGGCAAGAGCCTGCATCAGCCGCCGCGGCCACCGTCCGCATCGACCGGCTCACCGAGCTGATCGAATCGCTCACCCACCTAGACCTTCCGATCGTTCTCACGACCATCGGCACCGAGCCGTTTGACCCTGAGGAAGTGGCCAGCTTTGTCAAAGACGCCGTCCCCCACGCCGACCTCATTGCTCAGTCGCTTCCCCACGACCCGCTCGCAGCTGCCGTGCTGGCCGGGAGGACCGGTGTTTCTGCCAAGCGGCTCCGGCGCCTGCCTTTGATGCGCGCCGCTGCTGACCTCGCAACCTTGCTCCAGGACGGCCCACCGCGAGCAACGCAAGCCGATCCGCTACTGGCACAACGATCAGGAACGCAATGACCAACTCGCCTAAACCTGGAGCACAGTTCGTCGATCCGGAGACCGACGCGATGGTGGCCCTGGTTACCGACCGGGTCGCGACACGGTTGATCGAAGCAATCGAACACGACGACGTCGATAAGGCCGATGCCGGTCGAACAGACAACCTGTTGGCCAACGACGAACGGCGTCAGGCGCTACTGGTCGGGGCTTGGATCAGTGATGAGATCGCCGTCGTCAACGAAGAACGCCTCCAGCGCGGGCTACGACCGCTCGGCCAGCGCGCCGAACAACAAACAAGAGCCCGCGTGGTCGCCGAGCTAACCGGCGCTGGGCCACTTGAGCCGTACCTCAGCGATCCTCAAGTAGAAGAGATCGACGTCAACAGCCCCGACTCAACATGGGTCACATACACCGACGGTCGCAAGGTTGATGTCGGTCGGCTGTGGTCCACCGCTGCCGACCTGACGGCCTTCCAAAAACGTATGGCCCTACGGATGACCGGCACCGGTGAGGGCCGGCTCGACACGTCATCGCCAATGCTCACGCTGCAGTCGAACGACGGTGCCCGCATCGTGATGGTTCTCGGTGGCACCACCGAACACGGGGTGTCTACTCACCCTCGCCTCGCGATCCGCCGCTTCGTTGTTCGCCAGGTGGGCCTCACCGGTCTCGCTGAATTGGGCCTCTTCCCACACCCGCTGGTCGAGCAACTTCGCGCGCTGGTTCGCTGCGGATTCACGCTGCTTGTTTCTGGGCCGCCCGGAGCGGGAAAGACCACGCTGCTGACCGAACTGCTCGGCGAAGTATCGCCTCTCGAACGGATCATCACCGTGGAGAAGAACTTGCTCGAACTTCGCCTTGAAGATGACCCGCGCCACCCCGATGCACCAGCGTTGTTCACCCGACACGCCAACGCCGAAGGTGAAGGAGAAATCACCACACGGCAACTTGTGGAGCTGACACGTCGCTTGAACCCCGACCGAGTTGTAGTGGGCGAACTCGTCGAAGATGAAGCGCTCGACATGCTCGACGTGGCCTCGATGTGTAAACGCGGATCGCTTGCAACCATCCACGCTCATACGGCCGACATTGTTCTGCAACGGCTTGCCTACTACGTGTCGAAGTCCAACACGAGCTTGCCGGAGTTCGCCGTCTGGAGCCTGATCGCCCAGACCGTCGACTTCGTGATCCATATCGACCTCGTCCGCAACGCGGTGGCCGAGCAGGCGGCAGTCCGACGTGTGACCTCAATCATCGAGGTCGGAGGCCTCGGCGAAGCCGGAGGCGTTTCCAGCACCGAGGTGTGGGGAATCGACGAAAGCAACGAACTCACGCAAGCAGCGCCGCTGTCCCAACGTCACATGACACGGCTGAGAATGGCCGGCTATAGCCCCGAGCAGTTCGCCGTCCAGGGCGGTGCCACGTGAGCCTGCAACTCGTATTGCTACTGGCCTTGACTCTGCTCGGAGTACTCGGAGTCGTGCTAGCGCTTACACCTCCGCGGGCAGGGTCGGCGCCGCGCCGTGGGCTAGACCCAGGCGTATCCGCTCGCGCTGGCGGAGCGCTTGCCGGAGCAATGGTCGTGCTGGCGTTCTCCGGTTGGGTCATTCCGGCAGTCGTGGTGGCGGCCGGCACTTGGTTCGCGATCGGTAGCTGGCAGCGCAGAGACCGACGACCAGCCGACGATGTCGAGCGGACCGACGCGTTGGCCTCGTGGATCGAGAACCTGCGTGACGTGCTCGTTGCCGGCGACCAACCTGTGGGAGCGATCAAAGCCACGGTGGGATCATGCCCGGCCGCGATCAAACCACAAGTCCGCCGACTCGCGGCCGGGCTCGGGCGCCAAGATCCAGACATCGTCTTCAGGCGGTTCGCCGACGAGGTTGACGATCCGCTCGGCGATCTCGTTGCTGCAGGCCTACTGATTGCCGTCCAGCGCGGTGCTCGAACTGCCGCTGTCCTCTCGTCGCTAGCTGAACAGGCACGACGCCAAGCCGACAGGCGACGGCTGGTAGAAGCCGAACGCGCTCCGATCCAACGAGAGGTGACACTGCTGACAATCATTATGGGTTCGCTAATTCTCGGCCTGCTCGTATTCGGGCGAGCCGAGTATCTCGCCCCTTACGACACTGCTGGCGGGCAGCTCTTTCTAGGTGTTGTACTGACGATCTATGCATTGCTGATGCTGCGCGTCCAAGGGCTTGCTCGGTACCCGCGACCAACTCGCTTTCTCACGGGCGCCACGCCCGCACCCCATCCAGACCGCAGCCAGCCGTCAGTCGAGGTCGGGCGATGAGATCAACAGGATTCATACTGTTGACCAGCTTGGCGGCGTGTCTGGCAATCTGGCTGATTGTCTCAGGGTGGCGGCAACCACGACCCAGTCTCGACCACGCGATGCGTCACCTGCACCGCAGCGGTTCGAGACGATCCGACACTCAGCCGAGTTCGCAGTCCGCGGCGACGGCCCTAGCCGACCGCGTCGGGAGGTCAGCCGACGTAGCCAGCGTTCAGAGCTGGACCGCGGGCTGGGCCCAGCCACTACGAATCGTCGGGCGAACATCCGAGGTGCATATCGGGATCTTGGTGATCGCCGCACTCGCGGGGCTGATCGTTCCAGCGCTGTTGCTCGGGATAGCTCACGCGCTCGGTTTGATCTCGCTCGGAGTGTTCATACCCGCTGGCCTCTCGCTCGCGATGGCCGCGCTCGTACCGTTCGCGATCCACTCCGACACCATTGCCCGCAGCGCCGAAATCAGAATCGATCTGCGGTACCAACTCGGCGCCTACCTTGACATGGTCACGATGCTCTTGGCCGGCAACAGCGGGTACGAGGGCGCTCTCGATCAGGCAGCCCGCGCCGGTGACGGAATGCTGTTTCGCGAGCTGCGGCGACGGATGCGCGAAGTGGGTACAACCGGTCACAGCCTGGTTGGCGCCCTCTCGCTCGTTGGCGCTGACTTTGGCGTGGTTGAACTCGAACAGGTCGCGGCCACTGCCACGCTCTCCGCGGCCGAAGGCGCACCCGTCGCTCGCAGCCTCGCCGCCAAATGCTCGACCTTGCGCTCGACTTTGGCGGCTGAACAAGAAGCCGACGCCCGCGTACGTAACGACAAAGTCACCCCACCCCTTGTCGGCATGGCCTTGCTGTTCATGGCACTCATCATCTATCCGGCCCTCAATCTCAACTGACGACAACCCCAACCACGACAACCCAAACCCACGACTGGAGCAACAAATGTCCGATCCGATGATCATCCTCACTGGCGTTCTCGCCGTTGTGACGCGCGCATTCCAAACCGCCTCGGGGATACACCACGTCGCCGACGAAGATCGGCCGCGTGATCGCGGGGCAGTCTCGATCGAACAAGTGCTGTGGTATGCCGCCGCGGCAGTGAGTGTCGCCGTTGTTGCCGCGATTATCTGGAGCCAGATCCGAACCACTGCCAGCACACCAGTGCAATCACCGTCAGCTCCGTAGACCGGCAAGAGGACCAGCGCGATGGGCAATGAGCTCACGAGTCAAAAGACGAAGACACCTGGCCACCCAAGGATGCGCGGCGAGACAGGTGCCGCGACGTCGCTCTCGGTCGCACTCCTCACGCCCGTCTTCGTCTTACTCGCGTTTGCTGCGCTGCAGGCAGCTCTGTGGAGCCATGCCAAGACCGAAGCAAGAGTTGTCGCCCGCGACACTGCCGCGCTGATCGCACGCGAGCAAGTGGCCCCCGGCGATGCGCAGGCGGCCGCAGCAGGTATTCTCGAAGCCGACACCGATCTGAGCAATGTGGTCGTCAGCGTGGTCACCAGCGACGGCGTCATCGCGGTCACCATCACCGCCAACGCTCCCGGCATCATCGTTGGCACATCAAGTCGCGTTTCAGTCACCTCGGCAATACCTGTCGAAGAGGTGACTCCCAGATGATCGGCCCGAGGGCACGCACGCGCCGCGGAGCCAGCAGCCCGACCAATCCCCGAGACTCCTCGGTCGGTAGAGACCGAGGGTCCACGGACGCGCTGGGATTGGCATTGATTGCGCCCGCGGCGATCGGGCTCGCATTGGTGATCGTGTTTCTCGGCCGCAACGTCGATAGCCGCGCCACGGTCCAGAGTGCGGCTGAGTCAGCGGCCCAGGCAGCGGCCCAAGAGCGAACCGTCGGCGCCGCCCGCAGCGCAGCTGAACAGGTCGGAGCTGCAATGCTCACCGACACGGCGTCCTGCGCATCCCCACGAGTGGTTGTCGACGTCGCCAACTTCCGGCCCGGGGGCCAAGTCGCCGTGTCGGTCTTCTGCACTGTGTCGATCGAAGGCTTAGAACTCATCGACCCGCCACAGTCAGGTCCCCACAGTGCAACCGCGTACGCGACAATCGATCCCCTGCGCGCATCCGCGGGCGGGCCGTGATATCGGCGAGCGCCGACGCCTCCCGCGCCGAGCGCTTTCGAGGCGAACTCGGTTCGGGCTTGGTTGCCGCAATTGCGCTGATGTTCGCGTTCACCTTCTTGGGTCTGGTTTGGTTGGCCCGTGACGTCGACCGCGGAGTCTCAAACCGTTCCGCGGCACAGTCGATCGCCTTTCAGGCCGCCCGCTCAGGTGCCCAGGCAGCAGCGGTCCCTCAACTCCGCGAAGGCGTCACCGAGGTACCCATCGACGTTTCGGCGGCCCGCCAAGCCGCTCAGCGAACTGCATCGCAGCTCTTTGGGAGTTACGGCGTCAATGGAACAATCACCTCGATCGACGTTGTTGGCGACAAGGTTTCAGTGTCGCTAACCATCACCGACGCCGGGGTCACGGTGACTGGTAAGGCGACTGTACGCGCGGAGCGCGCACCGTGATCCTGCTCGACACGTTCCCCTGCGGCACTCCTGACGCCCACTGTGATGGTGCGGGCAACTTCGAACAGAACCGACTACTAATTCGAGAGGAGGCCAAATGACAATCCCTGCACCACATCAAGCGGGGCGCTTCGCGTCTTCCTTGCTTGCCCTGGCGATGCTCACGCTGGGTGTGCCGATCACATTGGTCTCGATCTCACAGACCAGATTCGGATCTGGCAATCCGTTGGCTGGAGCCAAGTTTCCCTGGAATTGGAGTGCAGACGGAATCAGCAACGCGCTGAGCGAGCCATTATCAGACGACAGCGTGCTCGACATTGTGATCCGGTCGAGTCTTTGTGTCGTCTGGCTGGCAACGGCTGTGATTGTTGTCAGCACCGCCGTCGAGTTGGCGCACATGATTCGCCATCGCGGCCTGTCGATGCCATTGGTTCGAGGCATCAGTTGGGCTCAACGCCCTGCCCGGTTCATTGCCGTTGGCCTGCTCGTACTGATCCCGGTGATGTCCCCGAGGACTTCGATCGCCTCCATCGAATCCATCAGTTTCAGTCCGGCTCAGGCGGCTCAGTTCGACGACCAATCGGGCAGCGTTCCTGGGCAGGTTGGCCAAGTGGCAGGCGACCCGGCCGCCGATCCGGCGCAATCACCGAGCGAGATCACCAACGACGACTCCGGTACACCGACCGTGCCAGCTCCAAGCGTTCATGTGGTCAAACCGGGTGAGTCGGTTTATTCGATCGCGGCTGACCTGGCCAATGGAGTCGAATCCAAAACGATCGACATTGCCGACGCGATTCTCGAACTGAACCTCAACACAGTGATGACCAATGGGCACCGCTTCAGCAGCCCGGCCTACATCGAAGCCGGATGGGAACTATCGATCCCCGCCAGTGTTGCACGGCGCGCCCCAACCACACCCTCCACTCAGCCCACCCCGACCGATGCCCACGATGAACTAACTACCGCCCCGAGCTCGGGGCCACAGTCGCCTGACGCTGCGCTGACACACGTTGTCCAGCCTGGTGACACCCTGTGGGGAATCGCCGAATCCGTTCTGGGTGAAGGCGTTGAGTGGTCGCGGATATGGGAACAAAACGCGGGCGCCGACATGGGTGGCGGCCGCACATTCGACGACCCAAATTTGATCCTGCCGGGATGGGAACTCTCCCTGCCGATCAACGCCGGCTCGACGACCGCCGAAGCGCATCCTCAAAGCGGGGCCGATACGACAAGCCCTCCTACGTCGACCTCCGACGTTGCTCCCTCAGCGACCGCCACCAACACTGCGCCCGACGGAAGCATCCCTGCCACGACAGCGCCTGCGATCATCAACATGAGCGGGTCCTCAACCAGCACCACCGAGCCCACCATCGCGGCAACCAATCAGGGTGGCGACGGTTCAGACACCTCTTCACCTGAAGGCGATGCGCCAGCGTCTCCTTCACCGATCCGTCTCGAACATGCAGCCCTGCTCGCTGGTGGAATCCTCGCTCTTGTCGCAGTTCGCAGACGCCAACGGCTGCGCGCCGCGATGCCACGTAGCCGTGTGCCCCAACCACCAGAGGGTGTGGTCGCAACGGAGCGACGCCTCCGCACAATCGATGCTGGCGAGCGGGCTACTCGGATCGACGTGGCATGTCGCGCAGCAGCTAACAAGCTAATCGAAACCGACAGCCAGATTGGGTGGGTGCGAGCATCAGCCGAGGGCGATGTCGAACTCCGATTGACCGAACCTGCCGAACTGCCTGCTCCGTGGGAGGGCGATGGCCAGCAGTGGACTCTGCCAGCCGGAGTACCGATTGAGTTGCTTAGCGAGAGCGCCCGGATGGTCGCGATGCCCTCAATCGCGTTTGTTCAGATCGGTGTCACCGATTCGGGCGACGACGTACTGGTCGATCTGGAAGCTTGCGGCTTGCTCGCCATCGAGGCTCAGCCGGTACAAGCCGATGAAGTAGTCACCGCCATCGCTGCGGGTTTGGCGTCTTCGCTGTACGCCGAGGTTGCGCATCTGATCTCAGTGTCGCTTCCCGAGCAAGCACTGCTGGGTCACCGCAACTCCCATCACACATCATCAGTCGATGCTGCAATCGAGCTAGCGGTCTCCCTCGTCGGAACGACATTGACCGACGAGCGAACCTCATTCGCGCTGCGTTCGTTGCGAACCGGGGGCGAGGTGTGGGAGCCAGCCATCATCTTGCTCCGCAGCGACGATGACACCGATCAGATAGTCACCAATCGCGCGCTCCCCACCCCAGGCCACGGGTTGGCGGTGGTCGCAGCAGCAGGCGAGTCCGGGCTCCCAACTGCCACCTCCCGGCTACTTGCCGAGCCGGGAGGTTGGACGTTCCACGCTTTCGGTTCGTCTGTCCAGCTCTGCCCAATTGGTATCTCCCAGGCCGATCTTGACGATGTAGTCGACGTGCTCGCCGACGCGGCTGAGCCCCTCGACCAGAACGTTGCTGTTCTGGACCCCGGCGAGACCCCGATCACCGCAGAGAGTAACGATCCAGCGGCCGATTCCTTCGTGGAACCAGCCCACGAGATCATTGTTGGGCTGATGGGTTCCGTCACGATTACCGACCGAGATGGAAACCCAGGAAAGTTCGAGAGATCAAAGACAGTTGAGTTGATTGCATGGTTGGCAACTCACCGCGACCGGGCGACTCGCTCTGGTGCCCGCACGGCGTTGTGGGAACTCGATGTTCGCGACGCAACATTCGCCAACGTGGTCTCGGAGGCACGGCGAGCCCTTGGACGGCTTGTGATGCCACCCGACGGCGAAGAGTGGCTGGCCAGAACTTTGACGGAGCAGCTACCCATTCACGATGCCGTGCTAACCGATGCACAGCTGATCCAGCAGCGCCTCGATCACGCGCGAGTGCTCCCACCGCTACAGGCAGTGCAGGTACTTCGCCCGGCGGTTGAACTGATCCGCGACGTGCCATTTGCCGGTACCGGTTATCTCTGGCCCGATGCCGAGGGGATCACGTCAAACATGGTGTTGCTGGCCATTGGCACCGCATCAGAACTGGCGGCGCACGCGCTCTCGCTTGGCGACACAGAAGCCGTTTTCTGGGCCACCGGTCAGGGGCTGAAGGTGCTGCCAGGTCATGAAGAGCTGATCGGCCTACGGATGCGAGCTCATGCTCGTGCTGGCGATCTTGCAGGAGTGCGCCAAGAGTGGGAGTCCTACGAGCGGGTGATTGTTGCCGACGCCTGGTCTGACGGTGAGCCAGCTCCGAAGCTGCTCGCGCTGCGCCGCGATCTCCTCACCTCGGCCTAACTCACCGTTGGGCAGGCCTGACATGGGAAACGTTCGGAGAACAACGCCTTGGTGTCACTCGCGAACGTCGGCAGACGACAAGAATGCCGAAATGCGACCTACCAGGCATCCCCTCAGGACGAAACGGTCAAAGGCGGCCGCGATCTTGTTGGCCGGCACCTTCGCGCTCGCCGCGTGCGGCGGCGACGACGCTGGCTCTAGCGGTAGCAACGCCGAAGGCGATAGCGCGACCGAGGCACCGGCCCCGCCCGACGAGGTTGCTGTCGTGCCCGCATCAGACATCGAATCGAATGTTCTGCCCGATGTTGTTGTCAACAACGTGACGCTCGGCAATCAGGTCAACCTGCGCAACATGGTTCCCTCAGAGAAGCCGGTGCTGGTGTGGATGTGGGCACCACATTGACCTGTTTGCGCTCGGGAAGCCCCCGAAGTCGAGCAGTTCGCTCGAGAACATGCAGATGAGATTGAGGTCATCGG
>JAHRVJ010000350.1 GCA_019090765.1 Ilumatobacteraceae bacterium | reverse complement strand
TCGGTCAGGGCGACGAGGGGTTGGTCGGTGGTGTACCCCCAACGGAATGCTCCGAACTCGGCTCCGGGAAGTTGGAGAACCCGCGCTTGTGTCGACCCGGCATCGAGAGCCGCGGCGGCGTCGGTCCAAGCGGCTGGCAGATCCTGATCTCGGTCGATGGCCTCATCGACCAGATTGAACTCCCACAACGCGGGCAAATTGAATAGAGCCATCAATCCAATGCCGACAGCAGCAAGTGTGCGCATTGACGGGAGAGGTATCGGCCGAATTGCGGTGGAGCGAGCGGGAAGGGCTTGGATCAGAGCGCCTGCCCCGAGCGCGACACCCAACAGGAATACTGGAGTTGCGCGGGTACTGCTACGTAGCGCTAGCGCCAAACCCGACCCGTCGTCGTTGGCGACCAGCGCCATTAGGGGAGACGAGCCGTCAATCGGGTGAACACCGACGGCGAGCACGAACCCGGTCACTACTAGCAGTGCCGCGAAACGCCGTTCTCCCCAAGAAACTCGCGCCAATCCCACCAGGCCGAACAGAATCACGCCGTAGCTCAAGGCCATTGCCCAAACACTGACTAGGTAGTCGAGCGAGGTGCTGGTGGTGGGCCCGATCGGATTGCGTTGGTAGAAGAGCCAGTAGCCAAGCGAGCGGAAGACCTCTGAGCCGGTTGAGTTGCGACTCACGTCGCCCAATGTTTCCGAGAACGCGAGCACCGGGGCACCGTGCTTTGACTGCACAATGAGCATCGCGATCCACCATGCCGACGCGGCCAGTGAGAGCACGCCGACACGAAGCGCGATACCCGTTGCACGTCGCCAAGTGACTTGCCTTTGCCAGGCGGCGTGGATCAGCCACAGCACTGGCCCCGGCACGATCAGCGCAAGTGCTGTGGCATTTACCGAGCCGACAGTTGCAACGATCAGCGCGATAATCGCGGGTTCGTGCCAAGGTCGGAGGCGGGAACGCCAGTCGCGATCGTCGGTGGCGTCGTCCGATCGAGTCGCACGGATTGTCAGCGCGACGATCCAGCCGAGACCCGCCCAGGGGAGCAGCAGTAGCGAAGTGCGTGAAATGTAGGGCAGCAGGAACGGTGAGAGCTGATAAATCAACGCCACCGTCAATGCCGCTGACCCGGTTAGTCCGACCTGTTTGGCTGCCCAGCGCGCGCCGGCTCCGGCTGCGAACAGGATTGTGCCAAGCCAGAGGCGGTGAGCAATCCAATCGGGCGTTCCCAGGGTGTCGAAGAACCAAAACCAGGGTCCGCTTGGCCACAGATAGGTGATCTGCTGGTGGGGAACCCAGCCAGCGAACTGATCTGGCTCAAACGTTGAGGTCGATCGACCGAGCAGGCCGCCGGGGTCAAGGTACAGATAGAGCTTGGTGTCGGCGGGCATCCGGCCTGGGGAACTTGCCAGCGTGGGGATGTAGGCCAATGCGGCGAGAAGAGCCAGACTGAGAGCGTTCGCTCGCGAGCGCGCCAGGGCGAAGATTCTGGTTCGGGAGTCGAGGGTCATGGGATCGCCCCGAAGACGCCGTACAGGCCGGTCAATGCCGCCAGTCCAGCTCCTCCGAGGACGAGTGTGAGGTCCCAGCCAGCGCGGTCCCAGCTGGCCCGATGATGATCGGGGTCGGCGTCAGGTTCAGGCCACCACGCCGCCACTGCAATGATTAGCGGGAACGCGGTAAACAGAAACCTTGGTCGAGCGGTGACCGTTTCAGGGATCAGCATCAGCGCAACTACGACCGCGCAGTAAGCACTGAGGACGAGATTGAAACGGATCTTCCAAGCGCAGTACGCCATGCCGATCAACGCGATCAGTGTTACCGCGGTCAACGCATCCGTAGGTGAATCGAGCGGCCCGGTTAAGAAGCTGAACGTGTTGGTAACGGCCGTCGCCCCGAAGCTAGTTCCTTCGGCCCAGGCCTCGCGCTGTACCCGAAACCACGCTCCAGTTTCGCCAGTGGTGTTGTCGATATACAGCTGAAAGCCGACGAACCCGATTGGGGCGAGAACTACGGCTATCAACGATGACCAATCACGCGACTTGCGGATCGCGAGCACGCTGGCAATCGCGCAGGCCGCCACCAGTGCGACACCGTTGGGGCGCGCGCCTGTGGCGAGGGCTGCGGCGAGCCCGGCGAGTAGCCATTGCTCGTTGACCAGGAACAGCAGGCACGCGGCGGCCAACACAATCAATGTGGCTTCGGAGTATGCGAACGACAACACAAAGCTGCCGGGGAACACCGCGTAAAGCGTCATGGCGCGTGCCGCGACCGAGACGGAGAACAGTCGTCGAGCCAGGAGGCCAACAAGAATCACCGACAGCGCGCCCAGCACGAAGTTCACGCCAAGGGCCGCCATGGTGTCGCCGCCAGGGAGAACGGCATCTGCAATGCGCGCTAGCCAGGGGTAAACGGGGAAGAATGCAGCCCGCGCCTCAAGCTGATCGTAGGTGATGTTGGGCGGGATCGAGTCGGGGTATCCGCCGCGGACGATCTCCAGATACCAGCGACCATCCCACGAAGTCAGGACGCCGGTAATGGTGTCGTAGGCGCTCGATTCGGGTTCGTCGTTGGCTCGCTCATCGACAACAACTTGAGCGGCACGTACGGCCGCCCCGGCGAGCACACAGAGCCTCGAAACAACGTAGGCGCTGAGACCAACGAACATCGCTCGGTTCCAATTGGAGTTCGAGTCAGTTGTGGCGCTGTTGACTGTGGGCTCAGAGTGAGCGGTCAACTCTGAGTTCATTTTTTCGATCACCATGAGTACATCGGCAGTATGCGCTGCTTCGGGCCAAACTTGGGTGCCGCTAGACCCGCCAGGATGAGCAAGCGCACAACGCGACCACGTTGAGGGCGATACGGCTCAAGCAGTTCGAGCATCCGCTCATCGGTGCCGCGGGGCTCACCTGCGAGCGCCCAGGAAACCATGTTCTTGAGATGAAAGTCGCCTACCGCCACTGCATCAGCATCGCCCAACACAGGTCCTAGAACGGACCCGATTGTCCATTCGCCGACTCCGGGAATAAGCCTGAGTTTTGCGGCGGCCTCAGTGGGCGGCAGGAGCGCCCACTTCCACAACTTGGCTGGGTGCCGAGCGACAGCCGAGAGAGCATCGGCGCGCTTTCGTTCGATTCCTAACGGATGTAACTGCCAACTTGGAATGCGGGAGAGAAGGTTCGGCGCTGGTGGCAAGCGCAGGCCGCTAATTGGGCCAGGGGCCGGTGCGCCGAATTCGTTGCACAGCGTCAGCCACTGACGGTGGGCTTCGCCCGCAGTGATTCGCTGCTCAATGATCGTCGGCAGCAGTTCGTGGAAGAAGTCTCCGCTCGCACCGACCCGCAGCGAGCGATGGCGGCCGGCGGCATCGGCGACCACTTCGTGACCCGCAGCTTCAAGCCCGTGATCGGCGACGTCGTCGACTCCCAGCATCGAAGGGAGTCGGGCGGCTAGCCAGTTGCCCCCCGGGCCATAGCTGTTGATCGAAAAGGTCACTCCCTCGATGGTGATCTGGTTGTCGTATTGCTCAACCGTCGTTCCCCAAGTCATGTGGACAGTCCCGGGGCCATCTGGCGTCAACGTTGCCCTCACGAACTTGCCGTGGGCCGTGGTTCCGCCGCCATCTGTTTGAAGACGAGTGGTCGGATCTTGCCCGCCATGTTGATAGCAGGACAGGACAGTCCCGATGTCGATTGTGCGTGGCTGGACGAGCCCTGGATTCGGCGCAGGCATCGCGGCGACGGTATCAGGGGCTAGCCCCCGAGGCCGGTTCCCTGAATGGATATCGGGCTTGAAGCTGGGCTTAGTACCGCAGCGGGACAAACGTCTGCTCAGCCATTGGTGGCCGAATGTAGGAAATCTCTTCGCGTGCAGGGATTTGGACCGGGTCGGGGACGATGTTTTCGTACGGGACGCTCGACAGGATGTGGCTGATGCAGTTCAGCCGTGAACGCCGCTTGTCGTCTGACGGCACTACGAACCATGGCGCCTGTTTGATATCGGTGTACTGGAACGTTGTGTCCTTGGCCATCGAGTACTGAACGTAACGGCGGTGCTCTTCGAGGTCCATCTCCGACAGCTTCCAGCGTTTTACTGGTTCCTGGTTACGAGCCGCGAAACGGCGTTCCTGCTCGTCGTAGCTGACTGAGAACCAGTACTTGAGCAAGTGCATGCCTGAGCGGACAAGCATGCGTTCGAACTCGGGGCAGGTGCGTAGGAACTCCTGGTGCTGTTCGGGAGTGCAGAAGCCCATCACCTGCTCGACGTTCGATCGGTTATACCAACTCCTGTCGAACAGCACGATTTCGCCAGCCGCAGGCAGCAACGGCACGTAACGCTGGAAATACCATTCTGTTTGCTCTCGCTCGGTGGGCTTCGGGAGCGCCTCGGTACGCACGATTCGAGGGCTGGTCCGCTCGCTGATGCGCTTGATAACGCCGCCCTTGCCGGCTGATCCGCGACCTTCGAAGATGATCAGAACTCGCAAACCGCGCTGCTGTACCCAGTACTGGAGCTTTACCAGCTCTTCCTGCAGCCGAACGAGTTCGCGTTCGTAGATCTGTCTACGCAGTCGGCCGGCGGAGTTGTAATTCTCTGTGCCCGCGGGTTGAGGCGCGTCGCTCAGTGTTGGACTGTCGTCGTGGAGATTCGGCATAGTTCCAGCATGTCACGCGCACTCAGAGTCGACAGAACGATGCTGGCGGATCTGGCGGTTAGGCGGGATGAAAGGTCGGTAGGCGGCGACCGTCTTCGAGCTCGACACTCCAGTCGACAGCTACTCGCTGCCCGCACTCCAAGCTCTCTGGCTCGGCATTGACGATGTTGGTCGTCATGCGGATGCCTTCGTCGAGGTCGACCAACGCAATCACGTAGGGGACCATGTCGGCCATCATTGGGTTTCCGGGCTTACGCATGATGTTGAACGAATAGATCGTTCCTTCACCAGCGAGGTTGGTCCAAGTGAGGTCGTCGCTGAGGCACTTGGGGCAGCGCTCGCGGGGGTACCACACGAAGCTGCTGCACGCTCCGCACTGCTGTGCGGACAGTTGATGGTTGCGGGTGGCGTCCCAGAAGGGCTCAGTTAGTGGTGTTGTCGCAGGTTCGATACGAGGCATGTCAGATACTCCTAGAGGGTCGCTTCGGTGCCGAGGACGATGGTTGAGGTGCAAGACAAGAGCCCACCGCAGCCGTTGGCGAGGGCAATGTCGACGTTGTTGACTTGGCGTTCGCCGCATTCGCCGCGGAGCTGACGGACAGCCTCGACGAGAACGAACATTCCGTACATTCCGGGGTGGGTGTAAGAGAGGCCACCACCGTTGGTGTTGGTTGGGAGCGCACCCTCGGGCCCGAGTCGGCCGTCGGCGACAAACTCGCCGCCTTCACCCTTCTTGCAGAATCCGAGGTCTTCGAGGGTGAGTAGCGCAGTGATCGTGAAGCTGTCGTATAGCTCAACAACATCAACGTCGTTGTGGGTAATTTGCGCCATGTTCATGGCCTGGGGTCCACATACGCTGTAGGCGGTGGTGGTCACGTCAGGCATTTGGCTGACGCACATTCCGTGGCTGTGTGCGGTGCCGGCTCCGAGGATGAAGGCTCCGGGCTTGGCGAGGTCGCGGGCCCGCTCGGCGGAGGTGACGACCAAGGCGCCAGCGCCGTCGGTTACCAAGCAGCAGTCAAGCTTGTGAAGTGGTTCGGCGACCTTCGTTGACGAGAGGACGTCTTCGATCGTGATGATGTCTTGGCTGTAGGCGTTCTTGTTCATTGAAGCCCACTCGCGGAATGACACAGCGATCTGAGCGAGCTGCTCGGAGGTGGTGCCGTACTGGTGCATGTGGCGGCGAGCTGCCAAGCTGTAACCAGCCGCAGGGAGACCGGAGCCATAGGGGAGGTCCCACATCATCATTGGAGACTCGGGGTCTCGGGCTGGGCCTCCGCTCGCGAATGGGTTTGTGCCAGACCGGGGAGTGGCCGCGTAAACGATTACTGCAACCTCGCACAGGCCGGCGGAGATGGCGGCAGCGGCGTGTTCGACGTATACCTCGAAGCTTGAGCCGCCGGTCATGGTGGAGTCGGTAAACCGGCCTTGAACGCCCATGCGCTCAGCGAGGTCTAGCGAGGCCATCATGCCGTTGTTCGACATCACACAGTCGACGTCGGCAATTGTGAGTCCGGCGTCGTCGAGAGCTGCCGAAATCATGTCGACTTCGAGCTGGGCGACGGTCCGGTCGAGTCTTCCGGTTGCCGATACGGCGTCAACCGCACCGACGATTGCGGCGGCACCGCGTAGAGAATTGGCCATGTCGTGAAAGGTCCTTCCAGTACTTCTGATTGGCTCGTCGGAACCTAACACTCGAGGCGTGGATCGTCGAAGTTAGACGATCTGGCAGGGTTGTCGCGGTTGATCGGCCTGCGTTCGGAGCAGCGCGGTTCTATTGCGGAATATCGATTGCTAGAGCGTGCTTGGCAATGAGGTCGACACTGCGCGCGGTGTCTTCATGGAGCACGAAATGGCCACCAGAAGTGACCACCAGTTCGGCGTTGGCGCGCGTCGCTTGCATCTCGAACATGTTGGGTAGGAACGATTCGGATCCGGCGGCGATTGTGGTGGGGCACGACAGCTGATCGAGGTGGGCCCATGCCAGACTCGCTCCGCCTGGTTCGCTGGCCGCTTCGAATATCAACGCCTCAATCTCAGGTGTGCAGGCCAGGTGGGCCCCCGCATCGTCAACCTTGGACCCCCAGCGGACGTAGGCATCAAGTGACTCGGGAGACAATTCTGAGAGCGGTTCCTTCTTGGCGTAATGGGCGTACATCGCGTCCCGACTGTCGAAGGTTGGCCGGCGCCGCCGCGCTGCTTCGGCCATCGGGTTGGGGCCATCCATTGGCATCTGTGCAAGGTCGAACGCTACTGGCTCGGCCAGGAGTAGACGACTCCACCTGTTGGGGTCGAGTTGGTCGACGACGACCGCGATCGCTCCGCCGAGTGATCCCCCTACCCCGGCAGCTTGATCGATGTTGAGAGAATCAAGCACGGCGATGACGTCGGCGGCCATGTCGTTGAACTTGTATGAGTTGATATCGGTGGGCGCATCGCTGGCCCCGTGTCCGCGCAGGTCGATGGCGATTGGCCGAGCAAACTTGGTGAGAGCCTCAGCAACCGGTTCGTAGAGTCCGGCACAGAATCCGTTGGGGTGGAGCAATGCAACTGCTGGCCCCGTCCCTCCCCAGTCGAGAGCCGTGATCTTTCCTCCGTTGACATCCACTTCGAGCACTAGGGGTGCAGTGTCTTGCGCTGTTTCGGTGAATTGGCGGTCGCTGGAGGTCATGATCGGTGCAATGTAGCCCTCGCCGAGTGTGATCGCTCTGCTCCGGATATGCGACAGATGGAGCGTTGTGTATTATCGGTCCGATGGATCCTGATCGGAGTCTCACGACATGACCAATTCTGCGAACAGTGTGGTAGGTGATGAAGCAACACGGTGGTTCAACGAGAATTGGGACCCCGATCTGACGCTTGGTGATTGGTGGAAGCTGCTTGCCGAGTCGGGCTGGGCAGTGCCTACTTGGCCAGCAAATAGTTTCGGTCGCGGCGTTTCCTCCGACGAGGCCAAAGAGGTGCGCTCGGCTCGGTCAGCGGCTGGTGCGCTCGGTCCGCCGAGTGGAATCGGGGTGATGATGGCAGGACCAACCATCGTCGACCACGGCACTGTCGACCAACGCTCGCGATTCCTACCCAAAATGATCAGCGGCGAAGAGATTTGGTGTCAGTTGTTCTCCGAACCTGGCGCCGGGTCCGATCTGGCCGGTCTACAGGCTCGCGCCGAGCGTGACGGCGACGAGTGGATCGTCAATGGTCAGAAGGTGTGGACTTCCGGAGCGCAATTCTCGAAGTGGGGCATCCTCATCGCGCGGACCAACGTCGATGTGCCTAAGCATGAAGGTGTCACGTACTTCGTGATCGATATGGATCAGCCCGGAATCGAGGTACGTCCGCTAAAGGAGATGACTGGTGGTGAAACATTCAACGAAGTGTTCATGACCGACGCTCGGATCCCACACGAGAACGTCATTGGCGACGTCGACCGCGGGTGGGCGGTGGCGGTCACCACTCTGGCCCACGAGCGGAACTCTCTCGGTGCGTCATCGATGGGTGGTGGGGGAGGTGCCATGTTTGGCGAAAACTCCCTCGACAGTCGCGTCGGAGACCTGACCTCAGGTGGCGGTGGCGCGATGGGTGGCATGGCGGTGGCTTTCGGTGGCGGTGGGGGCCTGATCAAGGGGTTGCCCGCGGCAGTTGGACGTGCTGACGATGCGGTGCTTGTTGACCAGGTGATGCAGATCTTCACGCTGATGGAGGTCGCTCGATTTACGGGCCTGCGCACGCAGGCCGCAGTCGAGGCAGGCCGTGGGCCGGGGCCCGAAGTTTCAACGGGCAAGCTGATGGCTTCGAAGATCGTTTCTGGGGTCCGAGATGTCGGTCTTGCCGCATTGGGTGCCGATGGACAGCTGATGGGGAAATCGACGCCGCTCGGCGGGATGCTTCAGCAGTTGGCGCTATTTAGCCCAGCGATTTCAATTGCGGGCGGCAGCGATCAGATCCAGCGGAACATCATCGGCGAACGAGTGCTCGGACTACCGCGCG
>JAHRVJ010000349.1 GCA_019090765.1 Ilumatobacteraceae bacterium | reverse complement strand
GAGGTGCTTCAGTGATGGACCTGCTCTGCCAGTTCCAAGCCGACCAACTCGATGTCAGAGTTCAGCGGCCGAAGGACCGGGAGACAACAGCACTCGGTGCCGCCTACCTGGCAGGGCTCGCGGAGGGCGTGTGGGAGTCCACCGATGCAGTCGCCGATCAGTGGACCCTCGACTGCGAGTTTCAACCAGCGGGTAATCGCGACGCTGCCAACTTGGCGCACACTCAGTGGTTACGCGCCGTGGAACGGTCGCGCGGCTGGGTGCAGCACTGATTGCAGTCGTGTCCCGGCTACACCAGGAGCGCGTCAGCGAGGCGTGAGAGCAGAGAAAACCGAACTCGCTCCAACTCCCGGATCGGGTGTCCCGAACGTCCCGCCGCGATCGTCAGCCCAGAACTGAGCAGGTGCGCCCAGAGCAAATCATTTGGTGCTGCGTCGTCAAGCCCGTCCAGATGCTCACTGCCCGCCAAGAACGCGGTCAGCCACGCCAAATCGGGCGAATCACCAGACTGTGCGATCGAGTCTCCAGCACGCAGGACGACCACCCAGTCGGCTCCCGAGAACCTCCGCACTCCGGCGCAGAGCACGTCAAGCCGTTCACCGACCGGACATTCGGCAATCGCTGCTCCCAACGCGAGGGCCGAGAGGCTGGCGTCAACACGATCTGCGTCGACAATGGTGACGCTCTCAACCGACGCACCCTCGACCTGATCAACTTCGGAGGTCAACTGCGGAATCAGTTCTTGGTCTGGCAACGACACCGTCAATTCGTCGATGGCAGTGCCGGCGCCTTGTTCGAGAATCTCAATTGCCAGCACGTCGCCGCCGACAATCCCGATAGCAGTTGCTACCTCACCCAGTGCGCCAGGATGATCCGGCAACCAAACTCTAACGACGACAGTAATCACGGCGAAACAGATTATCGGACGCCGCTGGGCGATTCACCCCAGTTTCGGCAAACCCCTACGCAGGTTACGGATCGCCTGCTGAATTCGTTTCTCGTTCTCGATGAGTGCGAACCGAACGAATCCTTCACCGCCGGGACCAAATCCAACACCCGGAGATAGCGCAACATCGGCGTCACGCACAATCAGCGAGCAGAACTCAACAGAATCCATGTCTGCATACGGCTCGGGAATCGGCGCCCAGACGAACATCGAACCACCCGGCTTTGGAATATCCCATCCGATCCGACCGAGGCCTTCAATCAAGGTGTCGCATCGCGACTCGTAGGTGGCACAAACTTCCTTGGGGAAATCTGGCGCTTCGTTGATCGTCACTGTTGCCGCGATCTGCACAGGTTGGAACATTCCGTAGTCGAGGTATGACTTCAGCTTCACCAGCGCCTGCACGACTTCGGCGTTGCCCAACAGGAACGCGCTCCGCCAGCCAGCCATCGAGAAACTCTTGGTCATCGAATAAAGCTCGACTGCGCAATCTTTCGCACCGTCCGCTTGCAAAATGCTGGGCGGTTTGTGCCCATCGAACCCGACGTCGGCATAGGCAAAGTCATTGACCACAATCATTTCGTGTTCGCGGCAGAAATCGACAACTCGCTGCATGAAGGGCAGATCGACGGTGGCCCCCGTCGGATTATGCGGGAAGGAAATGACGAGCACCCGCGGCTTTGGCCAGCCGACGTCGTAGGCCGTTGTCAAGCTCTCCATGAAGTCATCGGCGAAGTGATCGCGTTCATTCGGGTTCGCTAGAAACCGCATCGGCACTTGCCGTAGATCGGCTCCTGCAAACAAGGGCCCATAGATGTGAATTGGATAGCTCGGGCTGGGCACAATGGCCGCGTCGCCGCGATCCAGCAGGACCCACATGAGGTGGCTGAAGCCCTCCTTCGAGCCAATTGTGTTGGTAATCTCCAACTCCGTGTCGAGGTCGACATCCCAGTTGTTCTTGTAGTAACCAGCTATCGCTTCGCGCAGCTTCGGCAGGCCCTGGCTTAGCGAGTACCGGTGGTTTCTGGAGTTCCGGGCAGCTTCGGCAAGTTTCTCCACCGCAATAGCAGGTGAGGGGATGTCGGGGTTTCCGAAGCCGAGATCGACAACATCTGCTCCCCCGCGGCGTGCTTCGATCTTCAATCCATTGATGATGGAAAACACATACGGGGGCAGATTCTCAATGCGCCGAAAGTCCATGACCTCAGGCTAGCTCCACGGTTCGAGGCCTGGGAGTAGTGCTGCACCGACTGCCCCAGCGAGCGGCCCCCAACGTGCGAAGACAATCAGAGGTACTGGGCGCAAATGTGGCTGATACAGGTGCTCGCCATACCGTCGGCGGATTGGATCGAGGTACAAGTCAGCGCCTTCGGAAAGGCCGCCACCGAGGACGATCATTTCCGGGTCGATGACGTTGGTCAGATTGGCCAGGCCTAGAGCGACCCAAGACGCGAACTCATCGATCACCGTCAGCGCATCACTATCCCCCGCGCGAGCGGCATCTTGAACGTGCTCCCCGCGCACCGCCTCAACTTCGCCACCGCACGCTCTGAGCACAGTGGGTAAGCGGCCGTCGGCCGCGGCCTCCTGCGCCAACCTGGCGAGCCCCGAACCGGATGCAAAACGTTCCCAACACCCGCGGCGGCCGCACGGACACG
>JAHRVJ010000348.1 GCA_019090765.1 Ilumatobacteraceae bacterium | reverse complement strand
ACAAGGCGAGCAACGAAGGTGGCCAGGAAGATCTGTCCGGTGATTGCCTCACCAACTACAAATCTCGACGAGATTGAGTCGGTTGGAAGCTGGTTACCAAAGCCGAGAGTCGTCAGCACGACGTAGCTGAAATCGGGAAATTGGTCCGTCTCGCTGGAGGGCATGGAGAACTGCTGCTCATCAAGGATGTCCATTCCGAGGTACAACCAGGAGAACGCGGCTCCGATCAACATGTAGGCCGATATGGCGCCGAGGATGGTTTGAATGTCGACTACGTCGCGCTTGAGTACCGCCATCAGGAGGGCGACGACGAGCGTTACCGAAAGCACGACCTGAGCGAAAGCCGGTATCGCGCGCCAGTTGCTGTCGTTTGGCACGGCGGCCATGATCAGGATCGCGACGAGGGCTAACGCAGCCAACGCATATAACCGGGGCTGAGTTGTGCGCAGACCCGTTGTGCGAAACGCGACAACCACCAGTAGTAGATTGAGTCCCACGCTGACTGTGACCGCTGTAGGACTACGGATTCCAGAAGCGACGAATGAAACAGCGATGATCGCGAGCAGCCTTCCGAAGCGGGCGGGGTTTACGGAGGCCGTGTCTTGACCGGTCGTTGAGTCGCTCTCACTAGCTGTTTCGTCCACGCGATGCTCCTTGATCTGGCATTCGTCGACCGTAGCTGTTGGTGATGGACTCGCTCAGGATGCTCAGTGGGGGCGCCCCCCAAGCGGGTAGTGTCGTCGCTGATGGACAGGCTTTGTGAGCGACCGGGGTGCTCCGAGCCAGCATCGGTCGCCTACGGCATGACCCCACAGGATCTGGTGTTTTGGCTAGACGTTATGCCCGCTGATTACAGCGATGAGGGCGGTGTCTTGTGTCAGCGTCATGCCAATTCAATGGTGGTACCTCGCGGCTGGACGCTCAACGACCTCCGCGACCCGGATCTGCACCTATTCCGACCGCCAGACCCGTCCGAGCGTAGGAGTGTTCGACCGCCGAAGGCTCGCCCGGCAACGGTGGTCGTCAACGAACAGCTAGCTCTCGGAGTTGATGCTGTCGCGGCCGTCGGCGATGAACATGCGTCCCGGTTCCCAACACCGGGTGAAGAAGAACCAGACTCAGCGGACGATGTTCTCCTCGAGCGGCGGTCAGCTGTGGAGGAGACCGCGGCGATCGTCGACGATTCCTGGACACCCAGCTTCGATGAAGCCGACGACCTCGATGGCTTGCTAGCGGCGCGGAGCCCGCTGTTGTCCCGTGCCTTCCGCGGTGCCGGCCGTTCGCAGCAGGACTGACAGGTGGAGATCGAGCGAACGCTAGCGGCCCCCGGCCCACCGGAAGTGCTGTTCAGACATGTCGAGGACTTGTCTCGATATCCGGTGTGGATGAGTCTCATTCATAGTGTTTCAGAACTCGATCCTGACCCCAACGGAGTCCGTGCCTGGGATGTTGAGCTGCGTGCTCGGGTTGGGCCACTTGCCCGTTCGAAGCGGCTTCGGATGGTGCGGACAACTCATGATGCCCCGCGAGCTGTGGTGTTCGAACGGGCCGAGTTGGATGGCCGATCACATGCTCCGTGGGTGCTCCGAGCTGAGCTTTCCACTCCAGCGATGGCCGCCGACGAGGTTGGTCTGACCATGACTCTGAGCTACGGCGGGGCACTGTGGACCGGTGCGGTCCTGCAGCGCGTCCTCGACGATGAAGTGCAGCTGGCCAGCGAAGCCCTCCTACAACTCGTTAGCCCGTAGCCCGCTCGCTAAAGCTCAGCCCAGGCGCTGTACCTGCCGTTTGAGTGGTGCTTAACCTCCAGCGGAATCCCGAAGCAGGTACTCAACAGGTCGGCACGCAGAACGTCTGCGATGGGGCCAGCTGCGAGTTCGTTGCCGTGCTGAAGGAGAAGTGCGTGGGTCACTCCCGGCGGGATCTCGTTCACGTGGTGGGTGACCACCACAAATGGGGGAGTGGCCTCGTTTGTGGCCATTTCCGAGAGTGACCCGATGAGTTCCTCGCGGCCCGCGAGGTCGAGACGCGCCGTCGGCTCATCGAGCAACACCACTGCAGGCTCATTCATCAGCGTTCGGGCCAGCAGCACGCGCTGCTGCTCGCCCGACGACAATGTGCCAAAAGGTCGGCGCTCGAAGGACGAGACGTTGAACTGCGATAGGCACCAGCGTGCGCGCTCATCGTCTTCGTCGGTGTATCGATGCCACCACGGTTCGAGAGCGGCGTGGCGAGCGGTACGCACGATGTCAAGCGCCTCCAGAGCCGGGCGAAACTGATCGGCCAGGGCTGCCGACGCGTAGCCGATCCGTTCCCGCAGCACCCGCACATCGGTTTGCCCGAGGCGTTCTCCGAGAACTTCAACGGTGCCCGAGGTTGGATGGTCGTACATGGCCATAATTCGCAGGAGCGTGGTCTTTCCAGACCCGTTAGCCCCGAGCACAACCCACCTCTGGTTACTCTCAAGTTCGAACGAAATCTTGCCGATAATGGAGATGCCATCGCGCTGCACATGGACATCGTGCAGTGCTAGTGCTGGCGTGTCCGAGTCCGAAATGCTGGACGTTTCTTGATCGGTCATACCGTCGCTCAACCTGCTCAACCTGTCAGTAACCAAACTTCGATGCCGATTACACTTCCGCAGAGTATGCCTCTTCCCAAGGCGGTCACGCCTCCTCCGCCCAAGGCGCCGTCGCGGGCGTATTGCTCGATGCTGCGCTTGGCGGCTGTCGGTGTGGTCTTGTTGTTGATCGGGTCGATTGTGCCGGTTTCAGCGAGCGCTGAGACAACCGACGAAGCAGCGCAGCAGGCCGTTCGCGAGATCCAGGATGCCCGCGAGCGCGCCAACGCCGCTGCCAGAGATTTCTTCCAAGCACAATCTGACCTTGAACTACTTGAAGATGACGCTCGTCAACTGTCGCTTGACGCGGCATTGCTTCAGCAAAAGGTCGACCGTCTACGGCGGAACGTCGAGGCGGTTGCGGTCGCTCGATTTGTAACCAGTGGATCCAACGGAATCCCGTTGTTGACCGACCTCCAAGCTCCGAAAGATCAGGTCCAGGCCCAAGTGTTAGCGGGCTTAGCGACCAATACCGGCAAGGGGTCTCTTGACGAGTTCGATTCGGCACAGAAGGAACTCGTTCGCAACCGGGCGGAATTGACTCAGCGCAGGGCCGAGGTGGAAGAGCAAAAGGCGCTCTTCGAGAAGCTTCAAGAAGCAGCTGAAGAGGAAGTTCTGCGCTTGCGCGAGATTGAAGAGCAACGCCTAACTGATGTTGCGGTGCAACGTGCCCTCGCGGCTCAGCAAGCAGCGGCGTTCTCCAAGCTTGAAGAGGAAGCGATTCGCAATGCCGAGTTCGCGAGAAGAGTGCAACTCAATCCTGGTGTGGCTGCTGCGGAGGCCGCGGCGGCAGTGGGCGATGGTGACGATGCCGTATCGGTCGACCAGGCGGTTCCCAATTCGGGGGCCTCTGGCGGGTCGAGCGGTGGCCGTACAGGTACGGGGGGCATTGGTAGCAGCCCCGGTGCGATCCTTACGGAATCGGGATACCTCGACTCGATTGTCTGCCCAATGGCGGGTTCGGCTTACGGCGATAGTTGGGGAGCTCCCCGCTCTGGTGGCCGGCGACACGAAGGTGTCGACATGCTGGCGCCAATGGGTATTCCAGTGATTGCCGTGGTCAGCGGCATCGTGACGTTCAAGCAGAATCGTCTCGGAGGCAATGCGGTGTCGCTTGCTGGCGACAACGGAAATCGGTACTACTACGCTCACCTCAACAGCTACGAGGGTTCGAGCCGGCGTGTCGAACAAGGTGAGATCATCGGCTACAACGGTGATACCGGCAACGCAACCGGCGTGCCGCACCTGCATTTTGAAATCCATCCCGGGGGCGGCCTGGCGGTTAACCCGACGCCGTCGGTTGGTGCCGCTGGCTGTTAACGTCGAGCGTCAGGCCCGGACTGTTACGGGTCGGCCAGCAGCGAGTTGGCCACAGGCGGCATCAATTTCGGTCCCACGATTTTGGCGGACGGTGGCATTGGCGCCCAGATTTTCCAGCAGGTCACGGAAGTCCCGAACCCGACCGATTGGTGTCCCCATCGTTGGGTAGCCGGGGGTCGGATTGAGGGGGATCAAGTTGACATGTCCGTGTGGGCTCAAGCGGCGCGTGAGTGCTGCCAACTCGCGAGCATCGCTGTCGCGATCGTTGACGCCATCGATCATCGCCCACTCAAAACTGACCCGCCGATGTTTCACTGTCAAATAGTCGGAGCACGCGTCGAGTAGATCTTCGATCGGATAGCGCTTGTTGATTGGCACCAGCTCATTACGGAGGCCGTCATTTGCGGCGTGCAATGACACCGCGAGGTTGACTGGGAGCGGTCGGTGTTGGAGATCGCGGATACCGGGGATCACCCCGACCGTGGAGATCGTGATGTGGCGTGCGGAGAGCCCGAGGTCGCCGTGGAAGCGTTCGACGCTTTGCCAAACGGCGTCGAGGTTGGCCATTGGTTCACCCATGCCCATGAATACGATGTTGCTGATGCGGCGGTCTGACTGTTGTGCACGTTGAGCAGCACGGACAACTTGTTCAACGATTTCGCCGACTGTTAGATGGCGGGTGAACCCGGCCTGCCCAGTGGCACAGAAGCCGCAGCCCATTGCGCAACCCGCCTGGCTGCTGACGCAGACGGTCGCTCGGTCGGGGTAGAGCATCAACACGGTCTCAACCTTGCTGCCACCCTCGAGTGTCCACAGAAATTTGACCGTGTCGCCGTTGCTGCTTGCTGACTCACCAGCGGGCGTGAGTGCGGTCGGGAGATCGTCAGCGAGCCGGGCGCGGAGCGCCTTAGGGAGGTTGCTGATGTCGTTGGGCTCAGCGAGCTGTGTATAAAGCCCCTCCCAGAGCTGATCGACTCGGTAGCGGGGCTCACCCTTCAACAGTGTTGCGAGTTCATCACGCGTCACCCCATATTGGGTCGCGCGGGTCGGGAGAGTCACGCTTCGACGCTAGCGGCGGTCGGTAGCACCGCTAGTTCAGTCACCTTGAGGAGTTGGCAACACGTCGGCCGTGAAGGCGATATTGCTGGCATGGGTGAAGAATCCGAGTCGGTCATACAACCCCATCGCAGCGGTGTTGGAGGCATCGACGTAGAGCAGTGCTCTCGTGATT
>JAHRVJ010000347.1 GCA_019090765.1 Ilumatobacteraceae bacterium | reverse complement strand
TCGATGCGGGTGATCACAGAGGAACTCCCTGGTGGCTTGTTCGGTACCGAAGCCACGGTCAAGGTTTGGGCCGGTGAAGGCGACAAGGAAGAGCGGCGAGTTGCTGTTGCCGAGGGCAATGGCCCGGTCAACGCAATCGACATGGCGCTGCGAGCCGCTGTCGGCGCGGTGTTGCCCGAACTGTCAGACATCCACCTAGTCGACTTCAAAGTGCGAATTCTCGATGGTGCTAGTGCGACCGGCTCGACCACGCGAGTGCTGCTCTCGGCCACTGACGGGGTCCGCAATTGGACGACTATTGGGGTGAGTCCCAATATCATTGAAGCGTCGTGGCGGGCGCTAGAAGACAGTCTCGTGTTCGGCTTGCTCAGTCGCTCTGCGGGCCGCTGACGCTGAGCTGATAGAAAGGCGTCGATGGCCGCACCGCAGTACACCCCGATTAACCCCGATGAAGAGTCGCGCTACTACAGCTCACCCGACCATGTGCCAGCGAGTTGGATGCCCGATCGTCCGGGCGAGATCCATGGCTTTCAGCCCGGTGGCCCGAGGCTCGGTGGCCAGGGCCCTGACCAAGGATTCGTGCTTCGGATTGCCTCCCGACTCCGCCCGAAATTGAAGCTGCAAGACGGCGAGACCGCCGACGATGCGATCCGTGGTTGTATCGGAGTGGCGTTGCGGCGCGCCTCGATGTTCTCTCGTGCGCCCGTTGTGCATGACTTGACGATCGCGTTCACCATTTGGGGTTTCTACGATGCCGACCCGCCGGCCGACCTGCTTTCACTGCGAAAGGGCATGTTTGCCGAATTGGAAATGGTAGGGCATCACTACGCCGAAGGGCGAGCGGTGGCCGACTTCCCACCGGACGAGACGCTCCTGATGACTCCCGACCAGGTAGCGGCTGCCTATCCGGCCGGCTGGCGCGACCTCCTCGGCGTTTGACTTTCCTGCTGATCTAAGAGTTCCCATCGCCGGCCGGCGCTCATGGCATGGCAGATGGTTGCGCGGGGCCTACCCGACGCGCACAGTTGATGGTCAAGTGGGTGCCGTTCGGCCCCGTCTGGACCTACGCGGCCTTGCATCTGCGACTATCAATTGGAGAACCCGGTGAGTCACGGAACGATGAAATGGTCGGCTGTCTTAGCAGTCAGCGCGCTGGCGGTCGGCGCTGTCGGGTTCGGGTTCGCTCAAGCATCGGGTGGCACAGGAAACGTTCTTAGCGCGGCCGAGCCCTGCCGGCTGGTGGACACGCGATCTGGCTCGCCCGTGGGGTCGATGCAGGCGCCTCTAGGCCCCGGAGAGACGGTGGCGCTCTCCTTATACGAAAACAGCGGTGATTGCACGGAGATACCTTCGGGTGCAACGGTAATCGAGGTGCAGCTCACCTCGATCGGTGCCACCCAGGATTCTTTCTGGACGGCCTACCCGGCCGATTATGGGACCCGTCCGACGTTCTCGCAGCTCAATCCTCGGCAAGCGCTTTCGGTGGTTTCGAACACAACCGTTGTATCGCTGTCTGTCGATGGAGAATTCAAGCTCTACAACGAACTTGGAACTTCAGATGTAATCATCGACGTGCTCGGAGTGTTCACTTCCGGCAGTGGCGAAACGGGGCCAGCGGGTCCTGCCGGCCCCCAAGGACCGACCGGTGCAACTGGTGAATCTGGGCTGACAGGTGACGCTGGTATTGCTGGTATCGATGGTGACGACGGTGAGGTAGGCCCCCAGGGCGTTGCTGGCATCTCCGGCGTCGAAACGGTGATCGGTACCGAGAGCACCAAGACGCCGTCAGCAAAGAGCATGACCGCAACTTGCCCTGTGGGTAAGGCTGCTATTGGCGGCGGTCACATCCTCGGCGACGCTGACGACAGCATTGTGATGTTGCTTGAGAATCGTCCGACTACGTCCTCGGAGTGGACAGTCGGCGTGTCGGCAGACTTTGGCGGGCTGCCTTTTAGTCTCACCGCATACGTAATTTGCGCAACCGTGGTCTCCTAACCATCCAGACCAAGTAGCCCGCCACCCCCACGCCCTCACCAACCTCCCGTTTGTATGTGGTTTTCGGGCGCTCCGCGCCGAAAAACCACATACAAACGGGGAAGAATTCCGTTGTGGGTAGGTGGCCACCCACTTTCTGGGTGTGAACAGAGAACTGGCACAGATCGCGGCGACACAGGAAGGTCTGCTGAGCAGCGCCCAGATCAATGAGGTGGGTCTCACGGAGGGGCAACGCCGCGGCTTTATCCGCCGCGGGTGGCTGCAGAAAGTAGCTCCGCGGGTATACGCCGTGGCCGGGGTCCCCAATACGACGCGCTTTCAACTGCGGCTTGGATTGTTGAGTCTTGGAGTCGATAGTTGGGTCAGCTACGAAGCGGCCGCGGCGCTTCACGGTCTCGACCGTTCCGACCGCAGTGCAGTGGAGTTCACGATCGAACGCAGCGGTCGCCGGCCAAGGCTGGCTTATCAGGTGCACACGACAGCCAACGTCGCGCCACTTGATCGAGTGACGGTCGACGGTTTCAGCGCCACCTCGGCAACGCGCACCGTCATCGACCTGGCACACGCCCGAAGGGGAGTTAGGCGCGTCGAAGCGGCGATCGACAGCGCGGTCAGGCTGGGCCTCTCGTCGCCACTCGTGATCGCGACTCGGCTTGAAACGCTCCGCGGTTCTGGCCGTTGGGGGTGCCGACTGATCGACCACCTACTAGTCGATTCCGGCGGACATTCGATGCTCGAACGACGCTTCTTGGAGCTGGTGCGCGAGGCCGGCATACCCCGCCCGGTCACCCAAGCAATCCATCGCAAACGCGGCCGCCACATCGCGCGCGTGGACTTCCTGTTCGAAGAAGAGGGCATCGTGATCGAAGTTTCGGGGAGGCTCGGGCACACCACGCCCATCGAACGGGCCCGCGATGCGCAACGCCGCAACGAGCTGCAAGATGTTGGTCGACGCGTCTTCGAATACACCTGGGAAGACGTCACTCAACGATCCCTAATGGTGAAACGCACCCTGAAGGAGCGGCTCGGTCTCATCCCGATCCGTTTGTAGTTGGTTTTCTGCCCGCATACTCCCGAAAACCACATACAAACGGAGATGAGGGGTGGGTGGAGGGTAGAATGGCGGATGCAATCGATCACACTTACTGATGAGCAACGCGAGTTTCGTGATGTCGTGCGGAGGTTTGCGGCAGACAAAATCGCCCCGATGGCCGCCGAAACTGACCGTAAGGCGGAGTACTCATGGCCAGCGTTTGAAGCAATCCGCGACATGGGGCTCACAGCTGTGTC
>JAHRVJ010000346.1 GCA_019090765.1 Ilumatobacteraceae bacterium | reverse complement strand
TCGTAATGTTCGCGCAAAGCGTGCCCGCGCTCATCCTCGGCAACAGCGACGGCGCCGACGAGCACATGGCCCGCCACATCGGCGCCTTCGGAGTCGCTCTCGCCATCGGTTTCGCCTTCTCGGCATGGAAACCTCACCGAGCCTTTGGCTTACTTCCATTCACCGCAGCACTCGTCGGGACCACATTGGTCAGCCTCGGCGCAGACGTCTTCGGAAGCGGCCGGAACCCGCTTGCCGAGTCGGTACATATGACCGAACTAATCGGACTCACACTGTTGTGGATGATTTCCGGTTCGCCGGGTTGGCGCGGCTGGCGGAAGACTTCACAGCCGCGGCTGGCGCGCCTCGATCCGATCCAATGACGCCGCCCACCAACTGAACAGCTCATCTCGGACTCCGGCAATCTCGTAGGAGTCGATCACTGCGAGCCCACAGCGGCGAATATCGCCACGCTGCAGTGCCTCCACTGCCCGGTTAAGACCAGCGGGCGGCCACGGCAACGCGGCCAGTAGCACGGGACCAAGCCGAATCGAATTCGCGGACAGCCCAGTTCCACCACTTTGTTTCCAGGCCCAAGCCGAGGCCACCGGCGAAGTGAGTAGCGCCGCGATTTGCCAGGCCGTATCGGCGTCGGCAGATTCGGGGTAGATCCCGACTACAGGCACTGCGGGAAGCCAGTCACCGCCGGGGTCACAAACGGCTTCGATGACGGTTGTCTGATTGGCGACGAGCACTTTCGGTGCGAGCCGTCGTGCCGCCCATCGGACCATCTTGCCCTCCAGCTTCGCCGTGTCGATCCGAGGCGCGGCGAACTGCTGCTTCGCGAATGTGACCGGACGCTCTCCCCAGAGGGACCGGCCCGGGTCGATCAACCCACTGGTGATGAGTCGCGGGCCATCGAAGTGATCTCCTACCGCCGGCGCCATTCCGTAGTACTCGTCGCGAAAGTTGGCGTTGAGCCAGGCGCGGTCGCCAAGGGTTCCGTCGGCCAACTCAGTGACGGCATCGGGGAGAGACGGTACGCCGATCCGGCTGGCAACCACATGTGACCAGGTCGGCGACCGTGCTGCTGTCGGTTGCGATTTCTGTCTGGGTGATTGATCCTCAGTGGGAGCGCTGAACTCGAACGCCAATGCGCAAGTGTGTACTTGAGCGTCGAAGACCCGCTCTCCGGTCCACCACGACCAGAACATTCTTGCTCGATCATCAATGCGCTGCCGGGCATCGCCGGCATCTCGTGACGAAAGCAGGGATTGCGGAAGGACAAGTGCGACTCGACCACCATTGGAGTCGACAACCTCGCTGGCGAGGACGAGAAACTCAGCGGCCGCATCGGCGTATGGGCCGCCGCCACGGCTGCTTGACCCGCTACGAGTAGTAGCCGCGGCAAGTTGAGAAAGGAACGGTGGATTCCCCAACACGACATCAAAGCTGGGGCTTCCCCATGTGCGCTCAAGCGCATCTTCGCAGTGCGTGGTCGCCTCAGGCAGCAGCGACGCCGTTGCGTAGACGGCTGCCGGGTCGATGTCGACGCCAACAAGTTCGCAGGTGCCCCCCAGCTCGCGAATCCGTCGCCCGGCCGCAGCCAGGAACCGACCATCGCCGCACGCCGGGTCGAGCACTTTCATCGCAGCGCCTACCGCCATCCGGAGCGCCACAAACTCAGCGGTTACAACGTTGGCAACAACTGTGTCGACAAGATCCTGCGGTGTGTACCAAGCCCCCAGGCGCTGACGCTCACTCGTCCCACCCACAGCGGCATCATACGTCACTAGGTCGTGTTGATGTTCGAAACGAACACGTTGCTTTGTCATCATCTGACAGCCGGCCCGCCGCAGGAATTCTTGCGACTCACGCATTCCGGTAACCACATCAGGCGGAGACGCCGTCAGAACAGAATTCTACTTGACGCTCCTAACGCAGGATCGAGGCAATCGCGATTATGAACCCCTTGGAAGGGATCATCTAGGGTCGGAATGTGACCACCACTGAAGGCGAAACACCAAGCGCAGACCCGGTTAGATCCGAGCGTGCAGCCAGTCGCTACATCACCTTCGACCGCCAGTCGTGGGCCCGACTCAGGGCGGCCACGCCAATGACGCTCAGTGAACCTGAGCTCGAACACCTGCGTGGCATCAACGAAGAAATCGATATGGATGAAGTGGCCGCGATTTACCTTCCACTGAGTCGCCTGCTGAACCTCTATGTGAGCGCCACGCAAGATCTGCACCGGGTGTCGGCCACATTCCTTGGGAGAATCGCGCCGAAGGTCCCGTACATAATCGGCGTCGCGGGCAGCGTGGCTGTCGGCAAGAGCACTTGTGCGCGCATCCTGCAAGCGCTCCTCGCAAAGTGGCCTGACCATCCGAAGGTCGACCTGATCACCACCGACGGATTCCTGTACCCCAATAGCGTGCTCGACGAACGCGGCATCATGAACCGAAAGGGCTTCCCCGAGTCGTACGACACGCGGGAGTTGTTGCGTGTGTTACGCAACATCAAGAGCGGCCACGAGGTCGTTGAAGCTCCCGTCTACAGCCATGTGGTCTACGACATCGTTCCCGACCAGAAGGTGGTCGTGCATCGCCCCGACATTGTCATCGTCGAGGGATTAAACGTGCTCCAAGCCCGAACACCCGCGACCGAATTCGTCAGTGATTACTTCGACTTCTCGATCTACATCGACGCTCTGGAGGAGAACATCGAGCAGTGGTACGTCGATCGATTTCTAACGCTCCGCGAGTCGGTGTTCCAAGACCCAGATTCGTTCTTCAGTTTCTATGCCGACCTTGACGACGAGCAAGCCGTCGCGGCCGCTCGCGGAATCTGGCGTGACATCAACGGCCAAAATCTCCGCGAGAACATTGCTCCGACTCGTGACCGGGCGTCGCTGATAATGAACAAGACCCTCGGACATCGAATAGACGAAGTTCAACTGCGCCGACTCTGAACCCCGACGGCCAGAATTAGTCAGACTCCAGTTACCTAATCTCAGCGT